>JBMYQZ010000133.1:0-10179 GCA_049601855.1 Limisphaerales bacterium
CTGGCGGAAGGAACGTTCGGCCTCGAAGTACCAGAAGCCGTGCAATTGGCCGACACCTTGATTGAAGAACTTGCGCGCTTCCTCGCTGGTCGTGGTGACCTGGAAATCAACCGGACCGGTGCCGCCCATCAGGTAGGCCGCCTGGCGAGGGCCTTCGTTGTAGGCTTCACCGTGATAGGAATGGCCGGGCGGGATTTCGTCCGCCGCCGGCAGCGTGCAGCAAATGGCGACGAAGACCGCTATGGTAAGATAACGCATGAACAAGTGGACGGTTTGTAACGCAAATTGATTCCGGTTGCTTGCAATTATTTTATGGCCTCCACGGGGGGAGTCCGTGTTAATCCGGCGCATGTTCCGAATCACTCAAATCCTGCTGTTTTCACTAATATTGACGCCCTCGTCGCGGGCCGCAGACGGACCCACCGTATTGTTCCTCATCGGCGAGCACGAATACGGAACGAAGGACACCTTGCCGGTCTTCGCCAAGTCGGAGCTGACATCGCGCGGGGCGAAGAGCCTCTTCGTGCACGCGAAATCGGACGACCGGAAGTCAGAGGATTGCCACAAGTTCCCCGGCCTGAGTGAAGCCTTGAAGAAGGCGGACGTGTTGTTCATCAGTGTGCGTCGGCGTTATCCACAGCCAGAGGATATGGCGGCGATTCGGAAATGGATCGCCGCTGGCAAACCGGTGATCGCGATCCGTACGTCCAGCCATGCATTTGGCGAACGGCCGAAAGGCACGGGTTATCAAGCGCCGAAGGGTCACGCTGCGTGGAACACCTTCGACAAGGACGTCCTCGGAATATTTTACGATGGTCACTACGGCAGCAAGTCGGGCCACAAGGTCTTGGCTTATGTCGCGAAGGGCGCGGGGAATCATCCGCTGATGAAAGGTGTCAAGCTGCCGAAGAACGCGGTCGTCCCATCGCACCTCTACAGGTCGGCGGTGACGAACCAGAAGGCGAAGGTCCTGCTCGGGGCGACGATCAAGGAAGAGAACGCCGATGAACCGATCGCGTGGACCTTGGAGGAAAGCGGCCGGGTGTTCGGAACCTCCGTCGGCGGCGTCGAGGACATGAAACTGCCGTGGTTCAAACGATTATTGGTAAATGCCATCTACTGGTCGGTGGACCAGAAATTACCGGCCAAGAAGCTCGCCGGACTTGGAAAATGGAAGTTGTCACTCAAGGATCCGGAAGGCGGCGTTCATCATCCCGAGCTCGTATTGAAGCGCAAGGGTGGAACGGTGGTTGGCTTCTACACGGCCGCCTCTGATGGCGAGGACTATCCCGCCCGGAATCTGAAGTTGAAAGGTAATCAGATTTCCTGGTCGATCGAAGCCGACACGTGGTCCGTGAAATATCGCGGGACGATCGACGGCAACAATCTGACCGGTGAAATGGATTACGACATTGCGACCTACACCGGCACGGCCGACTTCACGGCTGAGAAACAGCCTTGACGACGGCGACTTCCAGTACGCCCTCCACCACCTTCTGACTCTGCTTGCTGCCATCCGGCCAAAGCACTTCAACGTGCGTGGGTTGCTTCGGCGTGGCCAGGACCTTCACGGCGGAATCCTGTGACCAATAACCGGAGCCGGCGGTGATAATCCGCGCCGGGCCGAGTTCATTCGGGCCGAATCGCAATCGCAGGACTGCTCCAACACCCGTGGGATTGGATTCGTCGCCATGCAGACGAACGCGCAGTCCGCGTTTGCCGTTACGATTCTTGAACAGCCGGGTGAAGGTGCCGTTTTGGGACACGACCAAGTCTGGGCGACCATCGCGGTTGTAGTCGGACACGGCCGATCCGCGTTGTTCGCCGTAGACAAACAGACCCGACTCCGGCGCGGGCACAGGAGTCAGGCCGCCCTTGCCGTCCCCTCGCAGGAGCAGACTGCGGCCGCCGTCACTGCGCGGTGTCTCGCGCTGGGAGGCAAAGAAGTTCTGGGCGAGGAACAGGTCCTCGTTTCCGTCACCATCAAAGTCGGCGACGTTGAGTCCAAACACCGGGGCAAACTGCGCCTCAATCGGAAGCTCCTTGGCTTCAAACCGGCCACCGCGATTAAGGAAGAGAGTGTGCTCCAGCGTGTTCGCCTCCAGCACCGTTCCATCGGCAAGGCATTCGCCAAAGACCTCCTCGAGACTGCGAGAGCCGAAGGCGTCGAAGCTGGGATTGCGTTCCCCGATGAACGGCATGGCACGCATCGTGCAGGAACGGCCGCGCTCGGGCACCATTTGGCCCAGCGTCTTGTCGAAGTGATATTCGATGATGTCGAGCACGCCGTTGGTGTCGAAGTCAGAGTAGGCAATGCGCAACGGATGGGTGGCGGAGTAGGAGTGTTCGTATTTGCTGTTGCGGCCCCAGTTGCCGGCAACAATGTCGAGGCGACCGTCACCGTCGAAGTCGCCGAGGTTGACGCTGTTCCACCAGCCGCTGAATTTGGCGAGGCCGAATTGTTCGGTCGCATCAACGAACTGGCCCTCGTCGTTGCGCAGGATGGTGATGGGACCCCATTCAAGCGCGAGCACCAGGTCCTGGTCATGATCGCCGTCGAGATCCCCAAAGACGGCACCACTCACAAGGCCGATTTTCTTGAGCACTCCCTCATTGTTCCGGGTATCTGTGATGAGCTTGCCCCCATCGTTCAGGTACAGCTTGGAATCGGCGGGCTCCGGATAGCGCGCGGGATTTACGCGACCGCCAACAAACACATCCAACGATCCGTTGCCATCGACGTCGCCCAGCGCCATGGGCCCGACGGTAGACACCTGACCGGGGAGCACGAGATTGGCAAGATTGGTCGTCATCTCGAGCGACTCGACGGAAGGAGGCGCCGTGAATTTCTTGTCGGGAACCTCGTAATTCGCGAGCGCAGTGAGGATGCGAGTATTCCCGTTGCCATCCGTCCAACCAACCACACCCGCCTGGTCAAGCCGGGAAGGAGATCCGGACAGGCGGGAAAACGCACCATCCAACCCACCTTGGTAAATCACTGTACCGCCACCGCGCCCCGTGCCGACAATCAATTCGTCGAAGCCATCACGATTGAGGTCCGACCAAGCCACGGACGGACCGAGTTGACTGAGGCGATTGGGCAGCAAGGACTGGTACTTGAAATCGTCGAAGGGAAGTTCCGTGTGACGACTTCCCACCAAGGGAGCACCGTTCGTCGGTGAGTAGGCCAAGGCCACGTCAGCATCCACAAACAGCGGCGACGCAGCTGCCTCGGCGGACCCCGCGGAGAGTTCCGGGTCATCGACGCCTTGTTGAATCTGGTAGTGATGATTCGGTTTTATGTCGGCGATCACGACCTGTTTCCGTTCGCCGCGGCCGTACCAAATCACTTCCAGTTCCATCCCCTCTTTGACATTTCCCGTACCGAAGACGATCAACGGATCGCTGGAAGAAGCGTAGCCACCACCTGCTTGAATTTCGTGCTCCATGGGCGCCGGACCGCCTGGTCCGCCAATCAATCGGACCTTGGACCCAACCGCGCCGGTGTTCGGACGCAAGCCCACAAGTCGCACGGAAATACGGGGCGCGATGGATTCGTTGCGGTAGACCTCCAACGGTCCTTCGTAGTTGTTGAAGATCAGGTCCAGGTCGCCGTCGTTATCGAGATCGGTCTGGATCACGCCTCCGGAAACCGCCTCATCTTCGAAGCCCCAATCCTGACTCACATATTCGAAGGTAAGATCACCACGGTTGCGATAGAGGACGTTGCGCGTGGGCAATTCAGGAAACCATTCAGTGGTCTTGAGCAGTTCGGTGAGGGAAAGTTTCCCGCGCGACGCATTGACCTTGTTGCGCACGTCCGAATCCATGAAGTCACGCGTCATGCCGGTGGCCACAATGAGATCTTCGTAACCGTCGAGGTCCACGTCCGAAAAGATTGTGCCCCAGCTCCATTCGCTGGCTTTCACGCCGGCGAGTTGCGCGATCTCCGTCCAGGTGCCGTCGCCACGGTTCAGTTGCAGGGTGTTCTGCATGATCTGCGGGCGATTGTTGACCTGGCCGATCGCGGATTCGGTCACCTGCATGTCGCCCATCTGCGTCTTGCGGCGTTTGTGCGAGCGGCTGAGCATATCGACGGTGATGAAATCGATGTGGCCGTCGCGATTGATGTCGGCGAAATCCTGTCCCATCGAGAACTGACTCGTGCGCCGCAACATGAAATCACTGCTTGCCTGAAAGAATCCCTGACCGTTGTTGATCCAAAAGCGGTCCGGCTGCTCGAAGTCGGAGGTCACATATAGATCCGGATCACCATCCCCATCGATATCGCGAAACAGGGCTTCGTGTCCCGGATCACTTGGGCGCAACATCGAGACTCCGCTCGAGGTCACAAAACGTCGTTCGAGATCGCTGACCGGAGCGAAGCCGCCCTTGCCGTCGTTGAGATAAAGTTGGTCCTCCAGATACGCGGTGACGATCCGGCGCGAGGCTCCCTTTCCAACCACGGAGAAGTATTCAAAAAAGATCGGCGGCGGAATCTTTCCGGCGTTGAGTGCGCTGAAGCCGAGGCGCCAGATCTGTTGCGACTGATCCTGCGACAACTTGTATTGCATGTAACGCTTCAACGAATTGGGCGTGTACATGTCCACGTCACCGTCGCCATCGATATCCGCCAACGAAACCCCGACACTGCCGCCCCGCGAATCGTTGACCCACGCGACTTTGAGGCTTTCGGTGAAACGCCCCTGTCCGTCGTTGAGGAGAAGAAAGTTGCGACTATCCAACACGGAGGTAACCACGAGGTCCGGATCGCCATCGCTATCGACGTCGGCGAACACTGCCGCGTTCAATCGCCAGCCGCGCAGGCTGAGTCCCGCCGATTCGGTGACATTTTCAAAATTCCAACCACCGCGATTGCGATACAGCGCATTCGGAACATCCATGCCGCACACGAACACATCCACGAGACCATCCCCATCCACGTCCGCCGAGGCCAAGCCCGACAAGTGGGATTCGCGAATCGCCTGTTCAGTCGGCACGTCGTGCCTGCCGGTGGGTTGAAATCCGGCCGCGACGGCATCCACCCGGGTGAAACCCGTTTTACCGGCGGTCGGAACGTTCAACTGGCGCGACTCCAGGGTCGCCCCCGGGAGGTGCGTTCCACCAAGCACGAGCAGCAGAAGAAAGCGAGTCAGGTTCATGCCGGCGGACCCTAGCAATCGACCCGCGTTTGTAAATTCGCTTCAGCCGCGCGGGCTTTCCTGTAAATTCCCGCGCCATGGAAACGCCGTCGTCCGAAAACCGTGGCCTGCCCGTGACGCACATCTTCGCCATCCTGGTGGCGCTGGTGGTGTTGGGGCTGCTCGGCTTGAAGATCAGCTCCGATAAGAAGGAGCAGGAAGTGGTGTCCGAAGCACCCGTGGTACAACCCGGCGCCCTGCCCCTGAGCGACACCAATGTGGCCGCGGGACTGAAAGGAACGTTGGTGATGCTGAACGATTACTCGGTCGGCGACACCGGTCTTGATCAACTCGTGGCCGACCGCATCTATTCGCCGCGCCTGATGCACGCCTCGTATTATTCCGGGCCGGTGGAGTTCATGTTGGCGAGCAACTTCGTGATGCAGCTCAACAGCTGGAATTCCTCCCAGCAGGTGCGTCAGTTCGGTGAAGTGGCCAAGACGATCGCCATGAGCCAGCCGGGCACCAATTCCCAACAGGTATTCAACCAATTCGCCCGTGTTCCCGGCGGGCAGTTGATCCTCCAGGCGAGGAAGAATCCCAAGTCGATGATCGAATTCAACCGGTTGACGCTGCTGCGCACCGAACAACTGTTCGCCCGCGAGATCATTCATCGCCTGTCCTCGTCCTATCACGATGAATGGGAACTGCCTCCGGCCCCGGACGGCCCGATCGAGATGCCCGAGACGCCGGCGCTCACGGGTATGGATGTCTTCAAGCAGATCCTCGCACATCGCGTGCGGCAGTGGGAGCTCAACGGGGTGCGCTACTTCTTCTGCCTCGCCGGTTCACCGAAGTTCAGCGGGCAGGTGCAATCGATGTTTCCCGCAGCCAACAAACCGCTCTACGTGCATGCGATGAACGCCACCATCGATCCGGTAAAACGTCGCTTCCGCACCATCACACCATGCGCGCCCATCAACGGAGACGCCCGTTCGGACGGCGGGTTCAACACCATCCTGATGCCCTCCACCAATGGTGTCGTCGCGTTGGTGGAATTCCGCGGCGCGCTCCCCCGGTTCAAACTCTACGCCGACTGGATCGCCGAGGCCGACGATCAGGCGGCCCACGATCTCCTCTTCAGCCCCGGATTTGACCCACAAAACCGGATCCTGCTGCAGGCCGCCAAAGGCAGCCCGGAACAACCGGCGCGCGCTGGAACCTTGCCGGAATTGAACTGGGACGAGCGCGATGGCAAGACCACCCTCAAGATTCCGCCAACCCAATTTGCCACGGTGCTGTTGGTGAACGATCCCTTCGCGGAAGGCCAGAGGGTCAAAGTGGACGGCAATCCAATGGACCTCATCCGGGCCAACCAAGTCGTAAGCGCCCTGCCCCTACCTGCTTCCGACCAGGAACGAACAATCATCATCGGCGAGAATTCCGGAGTTGGCGGTTTCGGTCCCATCCCACTCGTTGCCCTCGCGGTGGTCATCGTGGGAATCGTTCTCCTCCGCCGCCGCTCCTGACCCACGAATGATTTCTTCGAGCCAGAACGCGGCCGACTGTGAATAGACAGCTGGTCTATTATTTTATCACCGTGGGAGAGAAGTTTTTCGGGGTTATTCGGGGGCTTTCAATTATGTTCCCTACATGTCCGAACCTGACGTGACAAAGAGCGAGCGGCAGTTCCTCCTGCTGATTCAGTACGCGGGTGCGTTCTCGTTGGGAGCAATGTTCGCCCTCTTCGGGTCGATCGACGAAATCAATCCGCGACTGCAGTTTTCGCTAAACTGGAAGGTCTACACCGGGTTCTTCGCCGGTGGCGGAATTTCCTGGTGGATTATCGGACACATCTTTTCTGCAGCGATCGAAGCGGATAAGACAGGTAATACAGTTTCGAAGCGCAAACCCATCTTCTGGATGCTGGTGTTTTGCTTTATCGTTATCGGGCTGACGTTGGGAACATTCATCTGGTCTCTGTGGGATATGCCAGACAACCGGATGCGTGACGTTATTATCGGGAATGTGATCGCGGTCTGGGCCGTTGGGTTTTGTTGCATCCTGGTATGGAATCTCGTCCAGTTTTTCGAAGAGAGTTCGGCTGAGGAGGAGAAGAAGTTCAGCGAATCCACGGGGAAAAAGGACAAATCTGCGGACTGAGAAAACGCGAATTTCAGCGTTTTTTTATTGGCAGATCGTCTTCGCCGTCTATTTTCCCCTCCGCCCGATCCCGACGTGTGTCGGTGATCACGATGGGCTGAGAAACGATCGTTAACGTAGTAACCTAGCATTCAACCTCCGTTGCCACGGCAACCAAGGTGTTAGGCACGGAGCCTTCGATTGGCAAATCTTTGCCGTCTTTGCTCCCCTACAGTCAGAATATACAGGCATAGTATGCTTACAATGGAAGAAGCTCTCGCAGGGAGCATGGTCAACTTCACGGAAGACCAAATCGTCAAAGGGACCGTTATTGAGGTCCGCAAAAAGGAAGTCCTCGTCGACATCGGCTACAAGAGCGAAGGCTCGATCCAAGCCAACGAGTTCGACGACATCAGCGAAGTCAAAGTCGGAGACGAATTCGACGTGCTCATCGAGCGCTTGGAAGATCGCGACGGCATGGTCGTTCTCTCCAAGGAACGCGCTGAATTCCGCCAGAACTGGGACAAGATCCTCACCATCTGCAACGAAGGTGGCACCGTCCAAGGCCGCATCAAGGCAGTGGTCAAAGGTGGCCTCATGGTGAACATCGGCGTGGAAGCCTTCCTCCCGGCTTCGCAGGTCGACATCATGCCCCCGAAGAATTTGAACGCCCTCGTCGGCGAGTCCTTCGAGTTCAAGGTCGTAAAGATCAACATGGAGCGTCAGAACATCGTTCTCTCGCGCCGCGAACTCATCGAGCAGGAACGTGCCGAACGCCGCAACGCCCTCCTCGACGAAATGACCCCGGGCGATATCCGCACCGGCACGGTCAAGAACATCACCGATTTCGGTGCCTTCATCGACCTCAATGGTCTCGACGGTCTCCTGCACATCACCGACATGAGCTGGGGCCGCATCGGTCACCCGAGCGAAATGCTCAAGGTGGGCGAAGAGATCGACGTTGTCGTCCTCGACGTCAACAAGGAGAAGGAACGCGTCAGCCTCGGCCTCAAGCAGAAGCTTGCCAATCCCTGGGAGAAGATCGAAGACAAGTATCCCGTGGGCGAAAAGGTCGCCGGCAAGGTCGTCAACCTGGTCCCTTACGGTGCCTTCATCGAATTGGAACCCGGCGTCGAAGGCCTCGTGCACGTCACCGAGCTTTCCTGGACCAAGCGCATCGCCAAGCCCTCCGACGTCCTCAAGCAGGGCCAGGAAGTCGAAGCGGTCGTGCTGGCCATCAACCGCGAGGAGCAAAAGGTCTCCCTCGGCATTCGCCAGCTCGAAACCAACCCGTGGGACCTCGCCATGGAGAACTATCCTCCCGGCACCAAGGTCTCCGGCAAGATCCGCAACCTCACTTCCTACGGTGCCTTCATGGAACTGGAAGAAGGTCTCGACGGAATGATCCACGTGTCCGACATCTCCTGGACCCGCAAGATCAACCACCCGAGCGAAGTCTTCAAAAAGAACGACGAAATCTCCGCCGTCGTCCTCGAAATCGACAAGGCCAACCAGCGCATCTCCCTCGGCGTCAAGCAGCTCAGCGAAGATCCGTGGGATCAGATTGACAGCCTCTACAAGGTTGGCGATCTCGTCAAAGGTCAGGTCACCAAGCTCGCGAGCTTCGGCGCCTTCGTCGGACTCCAGCATGACATCGACGGCCTGGTGCACATCAGTCAGGTCAGCGAAGAGCGCATCGACAAGATCAAGAACGTCCTCAAGGTCGATGACGACGTGCAGGCGCGCGTCATCAAGATCGATCGTGGCGAACGCCGCATCGGGCTCTCCATCAAAGCCGCCAACTACTCCACGGAGCAGCTGGCCGAAGAGCAGAAAGCCCTCGATGCCCTCAAGCCCGGCGAAGATCTCGTGGCCCTGCAGTTTGCTTTCGAAGGTGTCGAAGGCGGCGGCAAGGAAGAGGAAACCGAATAACCCAAGCCAACGAAACCAAGAACCTAAGAAAAGACTATGTCATCCATATTCCATAGTTCCATCGAAGGTGCCCAACACGGCCCCAAGGGACTCGACAACTTCCTCGCCTTCGCGAAGGAAGCCGGCGCTGCCGGTGCCCAGCCCTCGAACTACATGCTCGAGAGCGAAGAAGGGAAGTTCAAGAGCGCCCAGGAAATCAAAGATGCCTTCGAGAAGAACGAACTCAAGATCGACGGCATCTCCGGTCACTGTGCCTTCTGGGTGCATACCAGCGCCTGGACCGGTACGAAGAGCGGTCACCCGTTCATTCACGGTGGCAATCAGGACAAGTCCCCCGAGGAGCTCGAACAGTGGTATGAAGACTACTGCCTGCGCCTGATGGACACCTGCGCCGAGATCGGTGTGAAGATCCTCCCCATGTTCTGGGGCGTCGCCTTCGGTTGGGAACTCGCCTCCGGTTACCCTTGGGGTTTCTGGGCCGGACCCGGCTTCGACCTCATGGCCGAAGGCAAGGAACGCTTCGTCAACAAGACCGCGAAGCTCCGCAAGCATGCCAACGACCTTGGCATCTATCTCGCCCACGAAATCCATCCCGGCACTGCCGCCATGTGCGCCGACGACTTCAATCTGCTCGTCGACATCTGTGACGGAGACAAGTGCCTCACAGTCAACGCCGACCCCAGCCACTGCTGGGAAGGTGAAGACTGGGAAACCCGGTTCGAAAAAGTCGGCTCCCGCGTCTACGGCTGCCACGTGAAGAACTTCACTGTGCACAACAGCATCCCGACCCGGAACATGGAAGGCAACTGGCTCAAGCGCGGCATGCAGTTCACCGATCTCGCGACCGGCGACCTGAACATGACCCGCTACGCCGAGCTGATGATCAAGGTCGGTTACGCCAAGCGTTACTGCGAAGTCATGGGCACCAAGAGCGCCCCGCTCGTGGTCGAAGCCGAAAGCAACT
>JBMYQZ010000134.1:0-10085 GCA_049601855.1 Limisphaerales bacterium
ATTGAGTACGACTGGTCGACGGAGTTTATCAACCCGCCCTCGTGGATGAAGGCGCCGTTTCCTTGGGATTGGTGCGTCACCGCGATCAAGCGGTGACGCCGATCCCGATCATTGGTCGAACGTGGGGCGTTGTTGTCCCGTGCCGCCACCACCGCGTTGAGGTGCGGGTGAGGATCCGCGGCGATTGCGACGACTGTTCATGAAGTTGTTGACGTAGGTGGTCGCTTCCGTGCGGGAGATGTAGCCGTCCTTGTCGGTATCGGCTTGGGAAAGACTCTTGAGCGTGGTGGGGATTTCTGCGCGGCTGACCTTGCCGTCGCCGTTGGTGTCGAGCGACATCAGCCGATCGACCGGGGAAGCTTGACCTTGGCGATTAGGGGCACCGAAACCGCCGCTGCGGCCACCCTGTCCCTGCGCACCGCGTTGCATGTTGCCACCGCCTTGAGGACCGCCGAATTGCTGGCCGCTTTGACCGCCTTGACCCCCTCGGGGACCGCCGAACTGACCTTGGCCTTGGCCACCGCGGGGTCCACCGAATTGTTCGTTTCCACCACGGTCGCCGAAGTTTCCGGGACCGCGTCCACCGCTACCGGGGCCGCGTCGCGGACGGGATTCGTGGAAAATGACATCGCCGTCGCCATTTTCGTCTAGCTTCCTGAGGGAAGCGGCTGCATTGGCGAGCTCCGTCTTTCTCATCGTGCCGTCACCGTTGGTATCGATGGCCGTTCCCAGTGGATGCGGGGGAGGTCCACCTCGACCGCCGCCCGGACCACCGAATCCACCGCGCCCTTGACCTTGCCCACCTTGCGGGCCACCGAAGCCTTGCCCGCCGCCAGAAGGTCCGCCACGACCTTGTTCGCCGCTGCCACCACGAGGTCCGCCGAATCCGCCGCGACCCTGTTCGCCGCCGGTGGGGCCACCACGACCTTGTTCACCGCCGCGTGGTCCACCGAATTGCTGGCCACTGTTTCCGCGTGGTCCGCCAAACTGGCCGCCGGGTCCACCCTGTGCGCCGCCCGGAAAACCGGGATCATATTCGTCGGAGGTCAATTGGCCGTCTTTGTTCTTGTCGAGATTCTTGAGGAGATTGCTGGCGGCAGATTCGATCTCGGCCGCTTCAATGGTGAAGTTGTTGTTCTGGTCGATCGCCGTGGAGATGGGATGGGGTGGGGGACCGCCACGACCACCCCCGCCCGGGCCACCGAACTGTCCGCCTTGACTACCGCGCGGACCACCTTGACCGCCGCGGGGTCCGCCAAATTGTCCGCCTTGGTCACCGCCACGTGGTCCGCCAAAACCCTGTTGTTGGGCCGGGAGTGTCGAGATCGACAGGGCGAGAGCGGTCGTTGTAATTGCGAGAGAAAGTTTCATGGATTTGATCGGGTTATAGGAGTGTGCGGCGTCGAATGCGAATTCAATTTACGACGGGTTTGTAAAGCCGGACGAAGCTGAATGTAAAAGCGGTGTAAAGCACAGGTCACAAGAGCGCGGGATCTGGTTACGTGGCAAGGTAAGGCTCCCATGGTGGTGACGCAACAGGTGTCGCTTCGAGCAGGGGTGCCGCCGGTTCAATGATCGGCGCTTCGGCGAGGGGTGTCGGTTCCGGCTCCGGCGCGGGAGGCAAGGCCGGTAGCTTGATCTTGGCAGCGACTTCCCCGGCGCGTTCCAGGAGCTCGCGATGTTGTTTTTCGAAATCGCGGAAAAGGGCGGGTGAGAAGACGCGATGAAAGCGCCAGCCTTTGGCGGCGAGGAGGTTGGTGCGGAAAAGTTCCCAATCCACGAGATCCGGCGCGTCGCTAAAACGATGAAGATCACAGAGTATGCCCATCGTGCGTTGATCGGGACGTTCGGGGTGATGCAGCGCAACGTCGACGCAGAAGCCGTCATTGCCCCAATGCACGTCGGAGCTTTGGTGATCTCGATCGGCGATGGTGTCAGCGATCCAGCGTGAGAGACTCGATGGGCGCACGGCGGGCAACTCGTGCACGGTTCCCGCGGCACTCGATGCCTCGGCGGCTTCCTGTTGCATCTCGGCAAGTCGCGTGGCGGCGAGTTGTTCGGCGTAATTGAGATACGCGTAAAGCAACCAACGTCCGCTCGGGGATTGTTTGTCCTCGAGCTCCGGAAGCACTCGGTAGTCAGTGCGCGGGATGGAGGTGAGAATGTGGATCTTCTTGCGTGAGCGGGTGACGAGCACGTTGAGTCGGCGGCCACCGCCTTGACGTCCGACGGGCCCGAAGTTGCGACGAAATTTGCCCTGTGGGTCGGGACCAAAGGTCGTGCTGATGATCATGTGATCGCGTTCGTCGCCCTGCACGTTTTCGAGGTTCTTCACGAAGATGCCTTCGAAGGATCCTTCGCCTTGGCGATTGCGGGCGGTCTCATACGCGGCACCGAAATCCTTGTCGGAGTCGGCGGCTTCTTCGAGGCGATCAAGAATGAGGTCGCGTTGGACGAGATTGAAGCAGGCGATGCCGATGGAGGGCGGCTTTTTGGCCAAGAGCAGTTCGCGGACGATCTTGATGACCCGATCGGCTTCCTTCGGATTACCGCGTTTCTTGTAGGTGCCATCGACACGGATCAACTCGATGGCAGGTTTGTGCGAACGAGTCGACGGATGCGCGGGGATTGGTTGGAGACGGCTGCGATAAAAGTGCTCGTTGCTGAACCCGATGAGGGACTCGTGATGCGAGCGATAGTGAACGTCGAGGTAGCTTTGGTTGATCTGCAGATTCAGCGCGGCGGCAAGGAGGTCCTCGGTGTCGGCCTGCTGTTGCTCAAAGAGATCCTGGTCATTCTCGACTTCGGCCACTTCCGTCTCGGCGACGGCGGATTCGAAGAATCGCGTTGGTGGCAATTGCTTCGGATCACCGGCGATGACGATGCGTTTGCCGCGCGTGAGCACGGGGATGGCTTCTTCGAGGCGACACTGCGAAGCCTCGTCGAAGATGATGACGTCGAAGATCGGTTTGCGCGGAAAGATGAGCGCGACGGTCGCGGGGCTGGCCATCCACACCGGGCAGAGATCAAACAGCGGATCGCCGCCCGCTTGATCGCGGCCGTATTGAATCATCTGGCGCAGTTTCATCGAGTTTTTGCCGCGTGTAAGCAGGCGTCGCTTCATCGCTGCGCCGTCGCTGTTCATCTGCTTGCGCTTGGGGTCGGTCAGGCGGTCGCGGTGAATGGCGGACCAGTGATAGAGAATGAAATCGCGGGCGGTCTTCTCCTTCTTGTCGGTGAGCTTGCGGTAGCGTTCGAGGAGGGCGGTGATGCGTTCCTGGTCGACCTGTTGCAGGGCGGGGGATTGCTTGATGCGGGCGGTGATTTCGCCGCCGAGCAATTCGCGGCGCATGGCATCGTAACCGGCGCGGCCGACCTGACCCTTGTCGATGAGATCCTGGGCGGCGGGGCGAAGTTCTTCGGGAATCGCCTTGAGTGCGGATTGGCAGCGGACGACGTCTTCGAGGGTGGTGAATTCCTCGTTCAGCCGATCCAGGGTTGAACCGGCCTTGGCGTTTTCGCGTAAATGTTGATCGAAGCCCTGGATCCAGTCGCGGTGAAAGAGATTGCTGCGGTCGATCTCCTGCATCAAACCGAGCAGGTCACGAGCGCGGGCGGCAGAAGCATTCAGCGTTTCGACGAAGCCGTTGACGTCCTCGCGCAGAGACTGGATGCACTCTTCCTGTAGAAAACTGAATTGACCGTTGCCCTGGGTCTCGTGCACGGCGTGCAGGATGCTTTGCTTGGTCTGGATCGCGCGGATCAGTTCGTCGTCGCTCGGGAGCGAGCAGGAGAAACTCCCCCCGAGGTGTTGTTCGTAATGCTCGCGGAGCAGGATGCGGGATTTGAGACCGGCGAGGAATTCACGAACACGGGTGGCGGAATCCTTGTCCGCTGGCAGGCCGTAGCTGGCGAGGATCGTGCCGGCGGCGCCTTTGCGTCCGAAGAACAGAAAGCCGTACCATTTATCCGCGATGGATTCGTAACTCGCGAGCGCAGCCATGTCGGTGTTGATCTTCGTGATTGGCGGAAGATTGCCGGCGAGATTCAGGGCAAGTTCGGGGTTGAGTGACTTGGCCTCAATGTGATCCAGACTCGGCTTGATCGCCTGGAATTTATTGAGCGCTTCGCCCACCGCGGTGACGCCTTTTTCGAGCCACTCAACGGACTCGTCGTTGTGGCCGGGTTTGTTGACCGCGAGGAGCGATCTGCCCAAGTGATCGCGATCGGTGGCCTGTTGATCGAGGCTTGCCTTGGGATCGAGGGCGGGGGAATCCGTGGTGTGACTTGCGTCGAATTCGAGAGCGTTGCCGAGGATGTTCGACATCTTCTCCTTCAATTCGGCAACGGGTGTGGCGAGCAGATCGGCAAGGCGGATACCGGCGGCCTTGGACCAGGGGTTGTTGGGGAATTCCACTTTCGCCGCCCGATCGAGTGCCTCGACGAAGTTGGCGGAAGCATCTTCCAACTGGCGGAAGGTGACTGGCTCGAGGTGTTCGCTCGGAATGTTCACGTCGGACGTGATCGCGAACCAGTCGCCGACCATCTCGTGAAAGCTCGGTTCATTCTCTGAGCGCGGGAGATTCAGCGCATCGAAGAAACCGCTGATCTCGGCGTGAACTTCCTTCAATTCCGCATCGATCTGGTCGAGCGCCTTGACGGGACGCGAATTGATTTGCTTCTCCGGCAGCGTGTCGAGGTAGTTGCGGATTTTCATGTACAACGACCGCTGATCGCGTTGCGGGTCGTGCACGATGGCGCAGAGATCGCTGAGCCCAAGATGCTCGAGGCGATTGTTGACCACGTCGATGGCGGTGCGCTTGTCGCAGACCATCAAGACGCGTTCGCCGCGGGCGAGATGATCGCCGATGATGTTGGTGATCGTCTGGCTCTTGCCCGTGCCGGGCGGGCCGTGGATGACGAGACAAGGGCTTTCCTTCGCGTCGCGGACAGCCTGTGCTTGGAACGGATCAGCGCGGGTGACGAGCCGTTCGGCGTTGAAGTTCCGTTGTTCGTGCTTGCTGCGTTCCGGTCGAAAATCGGCATCGACCGGCACCTCATCGAGTTCGGCCTTGAGAAAGGCCTCCACCGGGCCGGTGATGTCTTCGCCTGCCGCCATCGCCTTGAGATCGCGCAACAAGCCTTCGTTGGAAACGGGAAACAGACCGAGTGCGGCGGAGTTCAGGAAGGCTGGTTCGTTCGGCAGCTTGTCGACTTTGGGAATCGAATCGAATGGCGTTTCCGGTGCGAGTTCGCTCGGTGATTCGATCTGCAACATCTTGGCGACGACCTGTACGATTTCGCCGATCTCGCGATAGGGTTCGGTGCCTTCTTCATCGGCGAAGAGTTCCGGGATGGGTTGTCCGGTCTGATTCTCCAACCAGGCGAGCAGTGGATAGTTGGGGATGACGAGATCGACGCCGTCGCCGCGGGCCGCCAGTTTTACCGATTGCACGGCTCCGCGTTTGACGGACATGCTCACGGCGATCAATGCCAACGGCGCGATGACGCGGAGATTGGGAGAACCAGCCCCGATCAGGTCGTTGCCAGGTGGAATGCTGATGAACGGGTAACCGATGTAGAGCGCATTTTCGCCGGTCTCCTGTTCGTAATCACGCGCGTCCTCCGCAATGTCGCGCAGGCGGGTGAGAAGCTTCATCTGCGCTTCGTAAGCGAGCCGGGCGGCGCGATCCTTCTCGTCCATCTCCTCCTCGAGTTCCGGTCCGCGATAGACCGGCACACGCCCGCGAACTTCCACCTGTTTAGCCTCGGCGATGATCTGCGGGACTACCTCTTTCACCGAGATGTCCTGCAGGGCCGTGATGTTGAAGAGATCAACGCGTTGGCGGCTGTTGTGGACGCGGCAATTCAGGCATGGGCCGTGTACCAAAGTCGCGTAGAGCCGGTCCAAGAGAGTTGTGAGAATCTTGTTTTCGTTGCCTGCCATTGTGATCGCTTGATGCTTGGCGCATGGGCGATGGATGCCAAGAAAATCCGCGATGAGGCGGACAAGATTTGGCTTTTCAAGCCCGGTTCATTGGCTACCGTCTCCGAGATTCACCTCGACGAGATTATGAAACGAATGACTTCTCGATTTTCCCGAACCCTCCTCGTTTGCAGTGCGTTGGCGATTGGCCTCACCGGCTGCAAAAAGGGCGAAGAAGCTCCCGAAGATAGCGGCACCAGTGAAGTGGTGGCGAAGGCGCCGGAACCACCCAAACCGCCTCCCGTCACGGACGTCAAGCTCGCTAAGAAATGGCCCGACGGGAACGCCGTGACTTTCGTCAAGAGTGTGAAATTTGTCCGCGCGACCGCGGCCGGGACGAACAACCAGGAGCGGACGACCACTTACAATATGAATTTCGGAGGCGGAGCTCCGGTGGACGGCGCGGCCATGGATGGCGGCGGCGGTGATGCTGGAGCCGGTGCGGCGACGCTCGCCAAGTCCCTCGATATGAAAATCGTGGGGCAGAAATTCGAAATCGGAGTTAACGGCAGACCCATGATCGCCTTCTCCGGATCCGCCATGGGTGGCGACGGTGGTGGTGGTGACGAGATGATGGACAACCCCGATCCCGCAGCTGGCGGCGGCGGCGGTGCCGCTCGCCCCAATCCCGTGGCCAAGGCGGTCGAGAAATCCATGGGGAATTCGGTGAAATTCACCTTCGACGCCACCGGTAAGATCACCAAGGTGGATGGCTTGCAGCCCCTGCAGGGCAAGGTTCTCACCGGTGCTCCACGCGGAGTCTGGAAGATGATCGGCGGCATGTTCAGCGAAACGGTCTTCAAGGAAGCGCCGTTGTTCCATACCTTGCTGACCGGTGCGGACGTGAAAAAGGACGCCCCTTGGATTCATCGCGAGAAAGGCATGATGCTCCTGAATTGGCAGCAGGATTTCACCTTCACCAATACGTTCACCGCGATGGAGGACTGGAATGGGCGCAAGGTCGCCGCGTTCAATATCACGGGTGCGATCTCCGGTAGTACCACGACTCCCGTGAAATCCGATATCGCACCTGGCGGAAACTTCACCGGTAAGGCTCTTTACGCTCCGGATCTGGGAATCCTCGTTCAGCGCACCATCAATGGCAGTTTTGACGCCACCGAGGTGGGACAGGCAGCGAAATACCAATTCACCCAAGAATTCAAAGTGACCGAATTGGGCGGTGGCGGCGACGACATGTAGCCTTGAACTGAGCTGATCTTCCGAGCGTTCACCGATCCGGTGGGCGCTTTTTTTTGCCTGATCCGGCACTGGGAATAACCCGGACTCGCCACTCCGCAGACCTTTCCGCAAACTTCGCCTCAACGGACTGTTCATGAAGGCAAAAATCATTATTACTCCCAAAAAGGCGGTGTTCGACCCCCAGGGCAAGACCGTCGAAAACGCCCTTGAACACATGGGTTATACCGGCGTCGAAGGCGTCCACGTCGGCAAATACATCGAGATTGACCTCGCCGACGGCGACAAGGAAGAAGCTCGCCAGAAAATCGATGACGCCGCCCATAAATTCCTGAGCAACCCCGTCATCGAGGACTACCACCTGGAGATCGAATAACGCCGACATGAAATTCGGAGTTGTCCAATTCCCCGCGTCCAACTGCGATCAGGACGCGATTCACGCCATCCAGCATCTCGGCCACGACGCCGACTACATTTGGCACAAGGAAGAGTCCGTCGGCGACGCGCAGGCCATCATCGTCCCCGGCGGCTTCAGTTACGGCGACTACCTTCGCTGCGGCGCCGTCGCCCAGTTCAGTCCCGTCATGCAGGCCGTCAAAAAATTTGCTGAAGACGGCGGCTTGGTGATCGGAGTCTGCAACGGTTTCCAAGTTCTCTGTGAATCCGGACTGCTGCCCGGTGCCTTGGTTCGCAACAAGGGACTTAAGTTCCGCTGCGAACAAGTCCTGCTCAAGACCGCCAACCACAACACTCCTTTCACCGCTGGCACGCCGCCAGACAAACTCATCCGCATTCCCATCGCCCACGGTGAAGGCTGCTACTTCGCCGACGACGAAACGTTGGCCAAGCTGAAGGATAACAACCAGATCCTCTGGCAATACGCCAACTCAGATGGCGAACTCACCGATGACGCCAATCCCAACGGCTCCATCAACAACATCGCCGGCATCAGCAATGCCACCCACAACGTCGCCGGCCTCATGCCCCATCCCGAACGCGCCTGCCAGGACCTCCTCGACAGCGCAGACGGCAACCTTATTTTCGAAAGCATGATCGCCAAAGTAGTCGGCGCCGCACAGGAGGCCGTCGCCTGACCCGTTGAAGGGCGAACTTCCGAGTCCGCATTAGCGTCAATTAGCGAACATTAGCGGTTAGAAATATTTCAGTCCGATGTCAGAACCCGCCATCACTCCCGAACTCGTCGCCGAGCACAACCTCACCCCCGAGGAATACGAAAAGATCCTAGAGATCCTCGGTCGCGAACCCAACTACACCGAACTCGGCATCTTTTCCGTGATGTGGAGCGAACACTGCTCCTACAAGAACACGCGCCCACTACTGAAGGGCTTCCCCACCAAGTCATCCAAGGTTTTGGTTCCCGCCGGGGAAGAAAACGCTGGCGTCCTCGACATCGGCGACGGACTCGCCATCTCCTTCAAGATCGAGTCCCACAACCACCCTAGCGCCGTCGAACCCTTCCAAGGGGCCGCCACCGGCGTTGGCGGCATCCTCCGCGACATCTTCACGATGGGCGCCCGTCCCATCGCCGCGATGAATTCCCTCCGCTTCGGTGATATCACCAATCCTGAAGTCCGCCGACTGTTCAGCGGCGTCGTCTCGGGCATCGCGCACTACGGCAATTGCTTCGGAATCCCCACCGTCGGGGGCGAGGTCTACTTCGACAAATCCTACGAAGGTAATCCGCTCGTCAACGCCTTCTGCCTTGGTGTATTGCGCCACGAACAGATCGCCCGTGGCGCCGCCAAAGGCATTGGCAATCCCGTCTTCTACGTCGGCCCCGCCACGGGACGTGACGGACTCGCCGGAGCCGCTTTCGCTTCCCAAGACCTCACCGAAGACTCCCAGGAACAACAACGCGGTTCCGTCCAGGTCGGCGACCCGTTCATGGAGAAACTCGTCTGCGAAGCCTGCTTGGAATTGTTGGACACCGGCGCCGTCGCCGGCATTCAGGACATGGGCGCCGCCGGCCTCACCTGTTCCACCTGCGAAACCGCCGCCCGCGGCGGAACCGGAATCGAACTCGACCTCGACAAAGTCCCCCAACGCGGACCCGACATGACCAGCTACGAGCTCATGCTCAGCGAGTCCCAGGAACGCATGCTCATCATCGTCGAGAAAGGTCGCGAAGACGAAGTGAAGCGCATCTTCGACAAATGGGACCTCCCCGCCGCCGAAGTCGGCGTCGTCACCGACACCGGCCAGATGGTCGTGAAGCACAAAGGCCAGATCGTCGCTGACATGCCCGCCGCCCAGCTCGCCGATGACGCCCCCGTCTACCACCGCGAAGCCAAGGAACCAGAATACATCAAAGAGGTCCGCGCCTTCACTCTCGACGGCATCCCTGATGTCGAAGACATCGAAGGCACTCTGAAAAAGCTCCTCGCTACACCCAGCATTGCCTCCAAGAACTGGGTCTACCGCCAATACGACTTCCAAGTCCGCAACGGCACCTGCCTCATCCCTGGCAGTGACGCCGCCGTCATCCGGGTAAAGAAGGATTCCCTACCCAAGTCCAAGAACGACGACCCGAACGAAGAGTTCGAAGACAAGTTTCTCGCCCTCACCACCGACTGCAACGGCACCTACGTGTATTTGGACCCCTACGAAGGCGGCAAAACCGCCGTCGCCGAAGCCGCGAGAAACCTCGTCTGTTCCGGAGCCCTGCCCATCGGCTCCACCGACAACCTAAACTTTGGCAACCCCCACAATCCGGAGTTGTTCTGGCAACTCAAAGAATCCGTCCGCGGCCTGGCTGAAGGCTGCACCGCCTTCAACGCCCCCGTCACCGGCGGCAACGTCAGCCTCTACAACCAAAACCCCGATGGCGCGATTGATCCCACGCCCACGATGTCCATGGTCGGACTGATTGAGGACGAGGACC
>JBMYQZ010000135.1:0-10056 GCA_049601855.1 Limisphaerales bacterium
GGTCACTGGAACCAACTCTGGAACTGACAATCACCACCCACCTGCAATCGCACCCTGATCCAGCCGCGAATTCGTAATTCCAACCCGTCGCCCGCAGTCCTAGGCTCGGCGGCCGTGGATCGAAAACGGAAAATCGGATTCATTGCATTCCTGACAGTGTTCATCGTCGCGGCATGCCTGCTGTCGATTTCGGACAACCACGAGCGCGAGGAATTGCCGGCGATCACGCTTTCGGATGGACGTTGGCTGCAGTTGGTGAAAGTGAGTTTCGGGCGCGTGCATGAGCTGCGAACGGGTTCGCCCATTCGGGCATTCTTTCAGGAATTCCTCCCCCGCGGCTGGCTGGGCCCAAAAATCAAAAAGATTCGCTTAACCACCCGGGAGGACACCTTGATTCCCTTCCTCTCGATTGAATTGCCTACGGTCGCCGCGCCACGTCCCGATTGGAGTCGCTTCAAAGTGGTGTGCGATTCGGGAGAGACGTTTGACATCACCAGTTGGTCGAGCGGTTTCAACTTCCAAGATCGACCGATGAATTTGCCACGACTCGGGGTATTCCCACGTCGCGATGCCTCGTTCACGCTCACGGGAACCGTTGATCGCCTGCCATTTGCAATCAAGATTCCCAACCCGTTGCATGGCACCAAGTTTCCGACCTGGCTCCCGCAGCCGCTTGACACGACCAACCATCATCATGGCTACGACATCCGACTGAAGGACCCTAAGCTGCGAATGTACAAGAGTGGTGCTTTTTTTCAAACGAGCGTGGATATCTTCGAGAGCAGCAGGAAGGTAAACCATTGGTTCAAGACGTCCTATCGCTTGAAGGACGCCACCGGGAATCACGGCTTTCGCATTCCGACCAACGAACCGACGTGGAAAATCGATGTCACCCTCACGCGCCAATACCCCGCGCCTTGGGCCCCGCATGAGTTTCACGAATTCGCGCTGCGAAGCCTTCCCGCAGAAACGAATTACAGCGTCACGAATCTGGGACTGACTCTCAACGGCACTCCGATCAGCCGCCTGTGGATGGGCGGCCCCGGCCACTACGTGATGGGCAATGGGGTGATCACGAATGCCTCGCCGCTGGCGAGCGGTCGGGTGCGCGGCCTGGGCACTTCAAGCAACGGCAAGACTTGGAAGATGGATTGGTCCGCAGACCGTCCGTGGATGATTCTCGAAATGCCCTCGCTGCCGCGTGACATCGTGTTGTCCGTATTCCTCATCGACAGTGACGGCAAACACGGCACTGCCAGCTGGACCGGTAGTGCCGGAGCGGCAGGCACTCACACGCGGCATTTCAAACTGGAAGAACCCAAGGACGCCACGCCACCATTCACGGTTAGAATGGGACTCCAGACCAATCTGCATTCGGAATTCGTGATCGATCCGAAGCAGCTCCCGCGAATCGCCCCACCATCGCGATAGTTTGAAGAATTAATTCTTCAAACCCGGACCATGCCGACACTGATGAAACTCCACGACCAGTATCGCGATACGAGGCGTGGAGATCATCGGCATGCAAGATGATTCCGCAGACAACTGGCCGGAGATTCTCAGCCGATTGGAGCCGCACAAGAAGAAGATCTGGAACGGACGCTCCCTGCCCTTCCGTCTCGCGCTGGATGGTGGCGGTGAAAAACAACTGGGCGATCTCCGTTTCCGCGGTGCGACCACGGCGGCCTACGGAATCACATCCTTTCCGACCACCTTGCTGATCGACCGTTCTGGAAAGCTGAATGGCCGGACCAACGTCCATGATCTGGAGCAGGCCTAAGCCACCCTCGAAGCCGCGCTGACATCGACGTTCTGACGCTCGCGACTACCTGGTTGCACCAATCAACAATGCGGCGCGCTCGTGGCAGTAACGCTCGAGGTGTGTGTAGCCTCGGGGTCCTTTTTGTACGGCATCGCCGGGACTCTTGTGATTGAGGCGGCGAGCCAGTTCCCAACGATCCGGCATGCCATCCTCGTCCCGGTCCGCAAAGTGGCCTTGCACATACAACGCCCGGTGGTCGGATTGTAGGTTCGCGGAGTAACCCTGCTGCCCGCCGCCGTGAAGCGTCTCCTGCACCATACGACGACTGGTCGCATCGTGCGGCAAGGCGCCGGCGCGAAGTAAAACCGAGCGAAAGGCCTCCTGCGGCGGTTCGATGCGGACGAGATTCACCTTGCCGAGATCCCGCAGATTCTCCACCGGCGGCCCCGGTGCTCCATCCCGTTCGAAGGAAACACAGTCCTTGATGGCCAGGACATTGTCGCGCACGGGAATCGGACGTTTGCGGCGATCGGGTCCGAGCTTGAAGTAACAACCCGCGATCTTCAGCCCCTCCCCGGCCGCACCCCAGGTCTGCTGCTCGTTGGAATAGTTGTAGATCACGTTATTGATCGACTCGACGTAGGAGCCGGCAGGCGCGAGCGGATTGCGTTTGCTGTGATGGGCGAAGAGACAGTGATGGATGCTGATGTTCTTCGACTTGGAAAACAGACCGCCGTAGTTGTGCCACTGGCCGTCGTTGGTGAAGTAGTCGTTGTGCGCCTTCTCTTTGCGTGATTCGTCAAAACCGGTCCATTGGATGGTGACATTGGTGGCGCTGCTGGTGGAGATCGTTTCATCACAAGCCCCGGCAAAGGAACAATGATCGACGATGACCTTGCTCGCCCGCCAGATCAGCAGGGCATCCGGATCGTTCTTCGTATGAATGCGCGTTCCGCGAAAGCGCATGAATCGCATGATCACTTCCTCTGCCCCGTCCTTGATCTGAAAATTCCGGTAGTTGTAGATCGCGACACCCTTCGGTGACGTCTCACCAGCAATGGTCACATGATCGTTCTCGGAATTGATGAGGAAGCTGATCTCGTTGTTACAATCGATCACACCGGAAACTTCGAAGGTGATTGTGCGCGGCTCCTTCACCTCGTTCAGCGCCCAGGAGAAACTCCCCGCTCCCCGCTTCTTCAGATTGGTTACCCGAACTATCTCCCCCCCCCTGCCACCCTTGGCATACGCACCAAATCCATCCGCGCCAGGAAATGCCGGTATCGGGGCGGCCACCAAATCCGCGCCCAAGAGCGTAATCATCATTATCCAAGGCCAAGTTCTCATGCTGTGAAGGCTCACCTTAGACGTTGTCCACTCCCAGAAAAATCCAACTTCTCTTCCAACTACCACGGATTCAACGGAGCTTCTGCCCCGTCCGAACGCTGGGGGCTGTCTCAGTCAGCCGACCGAAGCCGCGGACTCCTGCTGCTGTTGCTTGAAGAAACGGGCGGTCGCGCCGGTGGGTTCCTCGTTGCAGAAGCGGCGGAAGGAACCGCCAAACAAGTCCCGGACATCGCGATCGATCTCATCCGCGGTCGGTTCCCAACCGGTTTCCATCACGTCAAAGTACTTCTGCGTGAGCACGCTGCCGATGATCTTGCGGGAGTGGTTCCACTTGTAGATCACCTGATCGAGCACGCGCGCATCGGAGTGTTGCGGCGTGAAACTCAGACCGAGCAGTTCCATCCGCATGCTGGTCAGCTCGTTGATGAGATACGGGATGTTGGTGAACCACCAGCAGCCGAAGATGTGGAGGTTGCGAAACTTGCGGGCGGCGACAATCAGTTCGTACTGATTCTCCCGAGAAAGCGCGGTGATGAGAAACTTGTTGTCCGGGTGCGCTGCAATCAGGTTGGAGAACGAGGCGACACACGACGAGGCCACGCCATCGCCGGCCATCTTCAGCAGCGGATTCACGCCTCTCTTCACACCGGGCATCATCGCAAACGGCAACCCATGTTCGCGGCAATGCGGGAGCACGGCGGTTTCCATGATCCGGGCGCATTCGCTGTCGCCGGGGTAACAGAAGTCCGGCGGCAAGGACACCATCACGTACTTGGCATCGATCTTCTTGGTCCAGTCTGCGAGAAAGCGACGGATACCGGAGATCGTGCGCTCCGACAGATCCGGCGTGACGTCGTAACCCCACTGCGCCATGTCCTCGGCTGCGTGTTTCCAATCGAGCAGCAAGGGATCAATTCGCAGCGCCGCGGTGAAACGTTCGTCGCGGGGAAAGCCCTTTTCCCATACCTCGCGTTCCGTCTGGTCGAAGGGCGAGTTCGTCATGCAGATGGTTGAAACGTTGGCCACGTCCATCACATGAGTCGTAAACTTGTCCTTGTCCCAATCTTTGAACCACTTGCGAAGCGCCGGCAGGTCTCGTTTTTTGACATCGAGACCGAGCAGGTTCAGCGTGGTCAAGACGCCGCGGCAGGCTTCCGAAATCGGGGAGTGCTGGATGAACAAGGCGTCCCAGATCAAGTCGGCCTGCTGTTCCTTGTTGAGCGACCAGAAAGTGTCGTATTCGAGATCGAACTGACGAAAGCCCTCGGAAACGAGGTAGTGATACACCAGCAGATCATCAATGCCGTAAAGCAACAGATCCCCGAACGCCGGATCAAACAGATGCGTGTGGATGTCGTAGACCGGGGTCGTGGCCACGGCTTTGCTCACCTGGGCGGCGACCGCTTCGCGACGTTCATTGGTGGCGTTCTCTGGCATGGGAATTGGGACTATAATCGCCCGGAATCCCCTCCAACAAGCGTTTTTGCGTCACTTGGCATCCCGCGGAATGATCAGGCCCGAAGGCGCCGCCGCCAGGTGATTCGGCGCGTTGACCAGCCAGAATTGCTTCGGGGCGAAGCGCCGAAAATGCCACGATATCCCGTCCATGCCGGACGGGATATCGACGCTGACATATTCGCCATTGGCCGTGATCTCGGCGATCTGATTTCCCTCCGGGTCAAAGAGTCGAGGCTTGAGCCGACCACCTTCCCAGTAAAACTGCAGTCGTCGCGTGCCTTTGGGGACGAAGAAGAATACCGGTTCCTTGAATTGTCCGAGATGACGCACCGGCTGGGCCCGCTCAAGCAACACGGAGATCGGTGTATCGGCCACGGACGAAACCCCAAAGGCCGCTCCGCTGTCGTTCACGTCGAGGATGAACACACCAGCCTTGGTCGGTTGGAATCGAATCTCGTGTTGTTCGCCATCCAACGGAAGTCGGCCTTCGGCCAGCAGTCTATCGTCCCCTGAAGTCATGATCTTCCAATGCGCATCCGGACGATGACGGTAGCCTTTAATGATTCCTGTCTGAATCTGGAATACGATGTCTTCGCACCGTCGGCTGCCGATGGCGAATTGGCGACCACGTTGAAAACGCATCTGCAGCGCCCTCGTCTTGATCCGTTTGGGGTTCACGAAATCGGGATGTACCAACTCCGTCGAGAAGGTGCGCTCGCGAAGCTTCTGCGGATGAAAATACTGCAGGTCGGATTGAAAGACGCGTTCAGTCTCTGCGGCTGACACTGGCGCATCGACAGCCCACGGAAGTTTCAACTCTCGTTGTCGCGCGGACCAGCTCGGTTCCTCAAATTCTTCGGCCGCCTGTTTGCTCCAGCTAAACCACATGGCCGCCCAGTGATTCATGTAGCTGTAACGCGTGCGATGACACCAGGTAAGGGCTTGAAACGTGGCGCGCTTGCGTAAATCAACGTCGTCTCGGTTGTGATCGATGTCCCAGCGCAACCGCACGTAGTGCAGATATTGTTTGAGATGATTCAAACGCGCCTGGATCGCCGGATCATCGCGCGTGAGGCGGCTGGCTTCGTCGATATCGCGAAAGCCCAAGCCCAACAAGTGCGTGCTCATCAAGGGCTGACTCCCGCGATCGAAACGTTCGAAATAGCGCCGCATCACCAGGGCCGCCGTACCGAAGGCGCGTTCGTAGAAATCGTTCAGGATCGCCTCGGGATCGAGATCCGGATTCCACATCAGGCGATTGGCCAGGTAGTAACCGCGACCGTGCAGACCCCAGTCATTGCTGGCTTCCCCAAGCACGCTGGTCGCACCGGCGTCGCGATACTGGCGAATGCGATCGACCAGATACTGCATGTTGTTCGCGCGGCCGCCGGGCAATTGATCCGCGTCCCATTGCCAGACCGAGTAGTACTCGTAGAAGCCGTAGTTGCTCGTCTTCTTCCGCCAGAGCTCGATCAGTTCCTCGAAGGTGAATTTGCCGTGAATGTATCCGGCCGTCGACTGCACGTAGACGTTCGGCTCCAGCTCTCCGCTGGGTGGCACGCTGTGATCGCTGTAGGCAAGCATGCCCACCATCTTACCAGGAAACTCCTGGTCCACCGCCCGCGCGACTTCGTTGGCCAGACCGAAGGCCCGATCCGAAACCGTGCCCATCGCGATGCACTTGGCACATTCGCAATGATTCAAACCGTCCGAAGTCTCCATCGAAATCATGTCCAGCTCAGGCTTGAGTCGCAGTCGACGCAAGGCCCACTCGGTGGCAATTCGTCGCACCTCGGGTTGGCTCACGCACAACTGCGGCCCGCGACGATTGCCTTTCACCAAGGCGAGGTATTCCGGGTGCGCGTCGAAGGTTTCCTTGTTCTGCAGAATGACCGATTGCCAGGCGTGACCGGTGGACGTGCGGCAGGATTGCGCCATCCGGTTGCGGCGCTTCCAGGTTTCAAAATCCCGTTGCACCCGGCCCTCACGTCGATCGAAATACCCAAACCCGATTCCGATTCTTCGCGACAGAATCTGCGGCCGATCCACGAAGGTCCGATCGAACGCGATTCGGTCCAACTTCGGCAACACCTCCCATTCCGCGGCCGGAAAAAAACCAACGACAACCAAGCTCGTGCAGAAACGTGAAGGCAGCGTGAGACACCCCTTTCGAAGTGGCGCCGACCAGGTAGAGACTTCCGTCCTTGGGTTGGATCGCAAAGGCCTCCACACCGTCAAACCCGTTCACGTTCATGCGTCCGTCCAGACCGGCCACGGGAAATTCACTCTGCTTACCGAGGTAGATCGCCGGCGACACCCGATTGGTTGTGATCTGGAATTCCGCTCCCGAAATCCGTTGCAAAAGTGTTGCGAACTCGTGGGCAAGTTCTGACTCCGAAGCCACAACAATCGGCAATCGTGCCCGTCCCTGCTCCGCGATGACTACCGCTTCGGTCGAGACGACCCAACAGCAAAACACGCATGCCAGGAACGCGCGCATCACGAGACGTCCGCCGGTGATTCTTCCAACTCCTGACGCAGGCGACCGAAGATCTGCTTCACCTCAAATTTGAGTTTCTTTGCCAAGGGCCGGGCGGCCGAAAGGTTCCTGTCGAGGGCCAGCTTCTCAATGTCCTTGGACAACTGCAGCGCCTCTTCCGCCTCAAAATGCATCAACGCGCCCTTCATCTTGTGCGCGGCCTCGCGGCTCTCCGCGTGATCTCCGGCCATCACCGCGGCATCCACGGCTTCCACCATTTCACCGCCTTCTTCAAGGAACAGCTTGGCCAATTTGCGATAGACGCGCGGATTGCTCGGCTGCTGAATATTCTTTGGCTGTACTGCTTCAGCAGCGGGATTCTTCTGCACGGGCAGGAGAATCCGGCGCAGGTCGTGCTGATGAATCGGCTTGGCCAAGTAATCGCTCACACCGGCAGCCAGGCAACGTTCGCGATCCTCAATCGCCGCGTTGGCGGTGATGGCAATGATCGGCGTCACGCGATTGAGACTTTCCTCGCGATGCCGGATCACCCGCGTGGCCTCCAGTCCATCCATGATCGGCATGTGCATATCCATCAGGATTACTTCGAAGCTCCCGCCTCGCCAAGCAGCCACCGCTTCCTGGCCGTTCTCCACCGTAATTACCTCGTGCCCCATGTCTTCCAACATGTCCACGGCCACCTCGCGGTTGATGGCATTGTCCTCGGCCATCAATACGTTCAAAGCCCGCGCCGCAGCGTGCTCGGTATCGATCGTCGTCCTCATTCTCGGTTCGGTATCGGGACTCTTCAAAAACTCCAGGAGCTTGGCCTTCAATTCGGAATGACTCGGCGGGTTCGGAATGGCCTTGAAATCCACGTCTTCCCTTCGAAGCAACTGCGTGTGGCTCTCCGCTGATACGTTCGCGAGCAATACCACCGGCACGTTCACTCCCGTCTCCTTGCTGATCAGGCTGGCCAGTTCCCAACCGCTCACCTGCGGCATCTCCGCCTCCACGATTACGGCACGCACCGGTTCATCCAAGTCGGCTGCCTCGCCGATGATGTCCAGTGCCAGCTCCGTATTTGCCACCGATTCCACGCTCAGGCCCCACGAGTCGATCATCTCCGAAACGATCGTCCGCGTGTTCTGCGAGTGCGCCACGAGCAAAAGACGCTGCCCGGCGAACCCACGCAATTCGCGATCGGTCTTGAGTCGTTTCGGCTCCGGATAAACATCAAACGGCAGTTCAAATTGGAAGGAACTGCCCTTGCCCATCTCGCTCTCCAGCCAGATGCGACCCTCCATCGCGTCCACCAGAGTACTGCAGATGGCCAGGCCCAGTCCGGTTCCGCCATAGCGACGGGACACGCTGCCATCGGCCTGCGTAAAGCGTTGAAAAATCAGGTCGAGCTTGTCCGGCGGAATGCCGATGCCGCTGTCCGACACAATGAAATGCACCCGAGCCGATGAAGAAGTCACCTTCGTGCCGGCAGCAACTTTGACCTCCACGAGGATCTGGCCCTTGGTCGTAAACTTGAGCGCGTTGCCCACGAGGTTGACGATGATCTGGCGCACCCGACCCGCGTCCCCAACCACCCAACTCGGCACTTCCGGAGCAATGCGCACATGGAACTCCAATTCCTTCGCCTGCGCCCGCGCCGCGTGTGGATTCACCGCACGCGAAACCAGTTCCCGCAATTCGAAGGGGTTGTAGTCCAGCTCGAACTGACGCGATTCAATCTTCGAGAAGTCGAGAATATCGCTGACGATGTCGAGCAGGTCATTGGAAAGATTGTGGACGGTGTTGATGTAATGCTTCTGTCGATCGCTCAGCTCCGTCTTCAACGCGAGTTCTGACATCCCGATGATGCCGTTCATCGGCGTGCGGATTTCGTGGCTCATGTTGGCGAGAAACTCGGACTTCGCCTGGTTCGCGCCCTCCGCCTGCAGTTTGGCCTGCTCGAGCGCCGAAACGGAAACGCTCAATTCCATTTCCGCCACCACGCGACGACTGAGTGCCTCCAAGCTGTAGCGCTGATCATCGGTCAGTTCCCGCGGCTTGGTATCAATCACGCAGATGGTTCCCAACCCGTGTCCATCGGGTGTGATCAATGGTGCCCCTGCGTAGAAACGAATGTTCGGATCGTTTACCACCAACGGATTCTCGGCAAACCGTTCGTCGGCATGCGCATCAGTCACTTCAAACACCTCGGTTTGATGAATCGCGTGCCCACAGAAAGAAATCTCGCGCGGCGTCTCACGCACCTCGACACCGACCGCTGATTTGAACCATTGCCGATCGTGATCAATGAGACCGACCAACGCGATCGGAGTCCCGCAAATCTGCGAGGCCAAGTAGGTCAGGTCGTCATAGGCCCGCTCCGGTTCCGAGTCCAGAATCTGGTAGCGATGTAGAGCCCGCAGACGCTCGGCTTCGTTCGGGATTGTCGGCGATCGTGTCACGAAAAATTCAGCGGCCCGGTACCAAGTGCCACAAGCCGGCAGCACAAAGAATTAGCGGGAACAAACGGCATTGCGAGCTTCAATTGGGTGTCAGTCATTCACCCCGATCTCTGTCTCTTGCCCCTCCTCCAATTCGAATCTGCGATCTCCCGGCATCTCGGCGGCACTCGGCTTCAACTCCGAAAGCCATTTGCTGGCGGCGCGCAATTCGGCGTGATTGCTCCGCTCTCCCAAACGCCAGCGGCACACCACTTGACGCCGCAGGGCGATCAACACCACCGCGGTCGATTCCCCGGACTGCCCCGACCATCCCCGCAGCCAATCCGCGAGCACGGCGGTCATCTGCTCCAAGCGACGGGACACCAGTCGCGCCACCTGCGGCATCGTCCCAGACTCGTTGATCAGGATATCAAACACCGCCCACGGCTCTTCGGGCTGAGAATTTGCGACCACGGCTTCCGCGACGCGGCCCGAATCCGCCCACACGGGAATCGTCGAGAGAATCTGTTCCAATTCCGTGGCCGCCTCAGCCGCAATCATCTCCG
>JBMYQZ010000136.1:0-10055 GCA_049601855.1 Limisphaerales bacterium
GGGCAAGAGTTCCGACAGTCCGTTGATTCAGTTTGTCTCCGGTGCCAAGGAAGACAAGGTTATGCCACCCAAGGGTGAGCGTCTGACGATGCAGCAGGTTGCCAAGCTGCGTCAGTGGATTGACGAGGGTGCACCCTGGCCCGATGGCGAGACAGCCCTTGCCGTAAAATCCGACCACTGGGCCTTCCAGCGGATCCAGCTTCCGGAAGTTCCAAAGGGTATGAAGCATCCCGTCGATGCCTTCGTACGAGCGCGTTTGGCGAAGGAAGGATTGAAGCCCTCAGAGCCGGCCGATCGCGCGACCTTGATTCGGCGTCTATCGCTGGATTTGCTGGGTTTGCCGCCCTCCATCGACGAGGTCGATCGTTTCGTGAACGATAAGAGTTCCGACGCTTACGAAAAGCTCGTGGATCGTCTGCTCGCGTCGAAACATTTTGGTGAGCGCTGGGGGCGTCACTGGCTCGACCTGGCCCGGTACGCGGACAGCGATGGTTATGAAAAGGATCGTGCCCGTCCTTTCGCCTACGTCTTTCGCGATTGGGTGATCAAGGCGGTGAACGACGATCAGCCGTTGGATCAATTCAGCACGGAGCAGCTGGCCGGAGATCTTCTGCCGAATGCCACCCTCGCGCAGAAGGAAGCCACCGGATTTCATCGCCAGACACTCACGAATACGGAAGGCGGGACGGACAAGGAAGAGTTCCGCTGCAAGGCAGTGGTCGATCGGGTGAGCACCACCGCGACCGTCTGGCTGGGAATCACGATGGGTTGCGCCGAATGTCATTCGCACAAATACGATCCCATCACGCAACGTGAGTTCTATCAGTTCTTTGCTTTCTTCAACGATGCTTCCGAGAAGAACATCGCATCCCCGCGCGAGAATGAATTGAAGGCCTACAACTCCGCCACGGCCAAGTGGAAGGCTGAGACGGGCAAGCGGACCGCCGCGTATTCGAAATGGAAACTCGAGCAACTCCCGGAGCTGTTCGAGAAGTGGGCTGCCTCGACTTCGGGGCCGTCCACTGAATGGAAGCAACTCAAGCCGACCAAACTGCATTCCAAAAGCGGTGCAACTCTGAAACAGGAAGAGGACAATGTCGTTTATTCCACCGGCAAGAATCCGGGGACGGATACTTACACCATCGAGACAGCAACCGATCTGAAGAAGATTGCCGGTGTTCGTCTGGAGGCGATCGACGATCCGAGTCCGAAACTCGGACCGGGGCGCTCGCGGGATGGCAACTTCGTCCTCACGAAATTCTCCTTGGAAGCCAAGCTTCCCAACGGCAAGACGCAGAAGCTCACCCTGCAGCATCCCAAAGCCAATTTCTCGCAATCCAAGTTCAACGTCACTTCGAGTGTGAAAGGACTGAAGACGACGGGTTGGGCCGTGTCACCCAAGAAAAACGAGAACCACGTCGCGGTCTATGAGGTGAAGGAAAAGGTTGAGTTGCCGAAGGGAACCAAGCTCACATTCCGACTTGAGCACTACTACAAGACGACCTATCTCCTGCAGCGCTTCCGGCTTTCGGTTACCGATTCCGCCGGGCCATTCCTGCCGAGTTTGGTCGGAGACGAGATTGCGACCCTCCTCGCCAAATCGGAGCGTAACGCGAACGATAACAAGAAGCTGCTCACCTTTTACCAGGAGAATGTCGACACCGAGGCGGTCAAGCTACGCAAAGCGATCAGCGACGAAGAAGCCAAGAAGCCCAAGTATCCTCCCACCACGGCGGCGGTCATCGTTGCCCAACCAAATGGTCGGAAGACGCAGATTCACCGGCGCGGCAACTTCATGGACAAGGGCGATGAGGTATTTCCGCTGACGCCGGCCGTGTTGCATCCCTTGAAGGCGCGCGGCAAGAAACCTGACCGCCTCGATCTCGCCAATTGGTTGTTCGAAAAGGAGAACCCGCTCACCGCCCGTGTGATGGTGAATCACATTTGGAAGAATCTCTTTGGCCGTGGAATCGTGGGCACGATCGACGACTTCGGGACGCGCGGTGACAAGCCATCACACCCGCAACTCCTTGATTGGCTTGCCACCGAACTCCCGCGACTCGGCTGGAGCCGCAAGCAGTTCATCAAGCGTGTGGTGATGTCGGAGACCTACCGCCAGTCTTCGCGTATGCGTCCGGAATTGCTGGAGCAGGATCCGCGCAATTACCTGCTCGCGCGACAGAGTCGGATGCGACTGGAGGCGGAAGTCGTGCGTGATTCGTATCTACTGGCGAGCGGGCTTCTCAGTCGCAAGATCGGCGGTCCGAGCATTCGTCCGCCGTTGCCGGCTGACATTGCCGCCTTGGGGTACGCCGGCAGCGTAAGGTGGAAGGCCAGCACTGGCGCGGACAAGTATCGTCGCGGGCTCTACATCTTCTTCCAGCGATCCGTGCCGTATCCGATGTTGAAGACTTTTGATGCGCCTGAATCCACCGCGACCTGCGTCCGACGCGAGCGATCAAATACGCCCTTGCAGGCCTTGACTTTGCTCAACGATCCGGTCTTCCACGAATGCGCCCAGGCGCTCGGTCGCAGGATGGATGCCGATGTGAAAGGCGAGGATCATCGCGCGAAGCTGGCGCACGGATTCAAGCTCTGCATGTCTCGCGAACCGGAAGATCCGGAGTTGGATCGCCTGGAGAAACTCTACGACCGGCAACTGAAGCTCGCCACCGCCGACTCCAAGGGCTCCGCCCAGACCATCGGTGCCAAGGAAAGTGAACCCAACCTCGCCCGCAAAGCCACGCTCGTGGCGTTGAGCCGGGTGATGCTCAATCTCGACGAATTCATCACGCGCGAATAAGCCATGAAGCCCCAACTCTCCCCGCAGGAAAACATCGACCTGACCCGCCGCGATTTTCTGGCGACCGGCACCACCGGTCTTGGCACACTCGCGTTGGCCTCGCTGCTGAACAAGGACGGCTTGCTCGCCCCCAACGCCAGCGCCGCCCGCACCGATCCGCTGGCGCCGAAAGCGCCGCATTTCACACCCAAGGCGAAGAACTGCATTCTGATCTATTTTGAAGGCGCGCCCAGTCACGTCGACCTCTTCGATCCCAAACCGAAGTTGAACGAGATGGATGGCAAGGCCTTGCCGAAGGACATGTTGGAGAAGGTTCGCTTCGCCTTCATCAAGAAGGAAGGCGTTCGCCTGATGGGTTCACCTCGTAAGTTTCAGCCGCACGGTCAATGCGGCATGGAACTCAGCGACCTGTTGCCGCACCTGGGCTCCTGCGCCGATGACATCGCGTGGATTCGCGGGATGCATACCTCGCAGTTCAATCACCATCCCGGTCAGATGTTGATGAACAGTGGTTCCGCGCTGTTCGGCCGGCCGACTTACGGCGCTTGGTTGAACTACGGTTTGGGCAGCGAATCCCACGATCTGCCTGGTTATGTTGTGCTCACGGCGGGACGCGGTTCCAGTGGTGGATCGAGTCAATGGTCCAGCGGATTTCTTCCGACGACCTACGCTGGTGTGTTGTTCCGCAACAGTGGCGATCCGGTTCTGAATCTGTCCAACCCACCCGGCATCACGCCGGAGATGCAACACCTTGGCCTCGATGCCATCGGAGATCTCAACAAGCTGCGTTACAAGTACGTCGCGGATCCGCAGATCTCCTCGCGCATCGCATCGTATGAACTGGCCGGACGGATGCAGGCCTCCGCGCCGGAGTTGATGGATCTTACCAGCGAGAGCGAAGCGACGAAGAAAGCCTATGGTCTCGATCGCACCACGCCAAAGATTAAGAATCGTGGTGGTGGATCGGGTACCTACGAAACCTTCGCCCGCAATTGCCTGCTCGCGCGACGCATGGTCGAACGCGGTGTTCGCTTCGTGAACGTTCTTCATGCCTCCTGGGATCATCACAGCAATCTGAACAACGAACTCCCGTTCTGCGCCGGCATGTGCGACCAGCCGATTGCCGCGCTCATCAAGGATCTGAAGCAACGTGGCATGCTCGACGACACGATGATCATCTGGGCTTCAGAATTTGGTCGTACGCCCTTGGGTGAGAATCGCACCAATCGTTCCGGCGTCACCGGTCGCGATCATCATCCCTACGCGTTCACCACCTGGATGGCCGGCGGTGGTATCAAGGGCGGACAGATCGTCGGCGAGACTGATGAACTCGGTTGGGGTGTCGTGAAGGATCCGGTGTCAGCGCATGATTTCCATGCGACGCTCCTGCATCAATTCGGTTTCAACCACGAGGAATTGACCTATCGGTTCCAAGGGTTGGATTTTCGACTTACCGGTTTCGAGGGAGCGAATGTCGTGAAGAAGTTGATCGCGTAAGGCGCGGGCTCGCGGGCTCGTATTCTACTTCAGAGGACGTAGCGCCCCATTCGTAATCTGTGCAAATTGCTCTTGCGTCAGTTCAGACTCACGCAGCTTCAGTACCGCTGATTCAGGCAGATACAGCGGAGCGTGTGTACCGAAGACGATGCGATTGGCGGGGATCTGCTTGAGCATGCGTTCAATGCCGGACATGCCTTCCAGCGTGGAGATGTCGAACCAGACACGTTCCGTCGCAACCAGTTCCAGCAGCGGCTTGCCGCGGACGGCGCGGAAGCAGTTGAGCAACATCACTCGCGCTTTCGGAATCGATTTCAGGAGCGCAGGCAAGGGCGTCACGTTCACGTGCGGAATCTTCATCATCGGATGCTGAGTGCGCTCCTCCTCCATCATCACCGCAATCTGCACCAGGGCTTTGCTGGCGGTCAGCTTGAGGAATTTTGCGAAGACCGGATCGGACAATTCGGTGCCGTGGTAGTTCGGGTAAACCCGGAGCACAGACATCTTGTAGTTCTCCAGACAGCGGCGGAGATCTTCCTCCCAATCCGGCAGGGAAAGATTGATGGCACCGACCGGCCGAAGAATGCCTTCACCGCGCTGGCGACATTCAGTGACCAGTCGTTCGTTGACGGCGGAAAGGTCGCGATGGAGCAAGGCTTCGTAGCTGCCGGCCCACGCCTCAACGACGCCGAGCGAACGCAGTTTGGCGACGAGCGCAGAGGTGTCATCCAGCCCCAATCGGCGAAAGGGCCAGCGGAAGAGGTGGACGTTGGCGTCGATGATCTTCATTTGGCGGCAAGGGCCCGTTCGGCCTGTTGTCGGAAGTTGTCGCGCAGAATGCGGCGACGGGAGGCGTTCGGGATGTCGGCGCCGTGGACCTTCGCGAGTTGGGAGGCGTAGCTGCGGCCATTGGCGTCGCTGCCCCAGATGACACGTTGGTCGCCAAGTTCGCGGACGGCCATCTCGACGAAACCGGAGACCGGTTCGGAGCCGGACAGTTCGGCGGAGACATTGGGTGCCCGGCGCAAGGCGCGGATCCCTCGTTCCCAATTGCCGCCGCTGTGCATGCCGATGAATTGGGTTCTTGGATGGCGGGCGGCCAAGGTCGCCAGATCGTCGGGGAGAGATTCGCCTTCGGTCTTGGGCGTAGTCTTGTCCCAGACGTGTTGGTGAATCGTCAGTTTGTGTTTGGCAGCCAGTTTGACAATCGGATCGAGCCGCGGGTCATTGCAACGACAGGCGATCCAGAGCTTCAGGCCAATCGTCAGGGGATGCGAACGGCAGCGTTCGATCTCGGTGAGGCTTTCGTCGGGATGCAAGGGGTTGATGTAAATAAGGCCGAGGGTCTGCTTCGGGAAGGCATCCAACGCCGCCATCATGTCGTCGTTCTTCTCACGGAATTCGGCCGGTTTGGGATTCTTCAGATGCGGCGTGCGGCCCATCGCGATGGTGATCTTTTCGATGCCCATGCGCCGGGCGACGCGCAGCAGCTCGGCGGCGTGAGTCTTCGGCGGTTCATTCTTGCGACCGAGATGGGTGTGGCTGTCCCAAATACCGAAGTCGTGCTTCGGAATGGCTGCTGAGGAAATGAGCGGCAGGGCGGCAGCGCTTGCGGATGTCTGAATGAATCGGCGACGGTTCATTGGCGAAGGGAGGAGAGGAAGGCGAGGAGATCGGCGGCTTCCTGTTCGGTCATCATTTGTAGCATGCCCTCGGGCATGAGGGAGATGGTTTGTGGTTTGTTGGACTTGATTCGCTCGGTGGCAATCTTCGCACTCTGGCCGGTCGCGAGCTTCAGGTGGATGGACTTCCGGCTGCGCGTGGTGATGAACCCAGTGTGATATTCGCCGTCCTTGGTCTCGACGTTCCAGATCCGATATTCGGGGGCGACTGTCTTTGACGGCTGGGTGATGCTCTCGAGGAGTTGAGCACGGTTCAGTCGCGTTCCCACGCCGGCGAAATTGGGTCCGAGATTACGTCCGGTATCGTTGAGTTGATGGCAGGCAAGACAGGTGGCGAGCTTGCCGGTTGGGGTAAGCAATTTTGCGCCGGCCTTGGCGTTGCCCGTAAGCGCGAGAATCTGCCGCGGATCCATCGTGTGACGGTGGCGCTCGGACGGCGGGCGAAAGCGTTCGAAAAGCGCGCGGACATTGTGATTCGGTGACGCCAACCCGAGTGAGGCATCTGACTTCTTCAGGTTGCCCGAGTCGATCGCATGCGCCATTCGCATGGCCGAAGACGTATCAGAGAGGCCCGTTGATTCCGGTATCTCGCTGTTGCTAGGGAAGCCCTTGACCCACTGCCAGAGCAGCCGGGCGCCATTCACATCCACTTCGCGAGGACCGATCGGCGGCATGTGGCCGGCACCAATGGAACTGACGCGGTAGTTCAGGATCGAGCGCGAGGGATCGCCGGGAACGATCACACTCGGATTGGTGAGCCCGAAGTCGCCGCGAGTCGGCTTCTGCCAGAGGGTGAAGGATTCGGACAGTTCGCGTTCGTAATTCACTTCCAGCGGTGCCGTGCCACCACCGTGGCGACGATGACAATGTGCGCAATTGGCGTGCAGCCAGGAGCGGGCGCGACGTTCGATGGAACCGCCGCGGCGGCTGGTCTGGAGCTGGCCACTGCGATTCTGGTGGAAGAAATCGGTATTCGCCAAGCCGAGTTCGACGGCGATGTCACTCACGGCTTGGTTGGTGATACCCCCAAAGCCGGACAACTGCATCGGTTCGAATGCCGGTGTGAACTCGTTCCACATGTTGTGGCAGCGCATGCATTCGGCGCGGCTGGAAATCCGGTAGCGATTTCCACCCTTCCAAGTGCGGCTGTTGACCTCGAATTCATCGCCCTCCGCCGGAACCAGATCCGCATCTGTGCCCGCCTTGTTCCAGCGGTAGCTGTAGCCATTCCACGTTTCACCGTCGTAATGGAGGACCTGGGTTTCGACCGGCTTACGGCCCAGGCTGATGGTCTTGGCGAGGACGGCGTCCTCCGGCCAGGTAGTGGTGCCTTGGTTGCGGCGGTAATCGATCTCGGTGTGAATGGATGTTTTGCCGGGGAGGGCGACATGGCGGATCGAATTGGCGCCGTCCTGCCACATCGGTTCATGGACGGAGAAGGCGTACACACCGTCGTTGGGTTGCAGCTTGCCGGTGTCAGCGAAGAGACCAGATTCGCTCAACTTGCGTGGGAAGTTTGAAGCCTTCCCGACGCGCGGATTTGGGATGAGACGGTAGATCTCCGATTCGGTCGTGTAGTTGATGTAGTAGAGTTCGTTGTTGTTGCCGACGCCGAAGGTGGAAATGCGATGCGGTGTGTCGGCGATCTCGATGTGTTCGGTGACCTGGCTGCCGTCGTGGCGCAACGACCAGATCTTGCCGGTCTCATAGTCGCCGTAGATATAGGCGCCCTTGAGTTTGGGCAGGCGTGAACCGGTATACTCATACCCCCCGGTCATGGATGCTGCTTCGGTGTGCGGGTGCGCAGCGGCGGGTGGCGTGATTGGTGCGAGGGGACTGGCGGTCTCGGGGCGAATCGGATTGCTGGCTTCCATCGCACTCCAGCCGTGATTGCTACCCTTTTTCACGAGGTGGATCATCTCCCATAATTCCCAACCGACGTCGCCAACCCAAAGCCGGCCACGGGAATCGAAACTCATCTTCCACGGATTGCGGAAACCGAATGCCCAGATTTCCGGACGCACGTTTTCGCGACCGACATACGGATTGTCTTTCGGGATGCGATACGCCTTGCCCTCACTCTTTCCACCGACATCGATTCGTAGGACAGCGGAGAGCAGGTCCGAATTATCCTGCCCGGTGTTGAGCCCGTCCGGCGGATTGGGCGGGGTGGCGTCGCCGGTGGAAACGAAGAGCATTTCGTCAGGGCCGAATTGCAAGTTGGCGCCGTTGTGACCTCCACTTCTCCAAGTGAGAATCAGCTCCTCGCTGTCGGGGAGAATTCGCAGCGGTTTCGTCTTGAAGCGAAAACGGGACAGCCGCGTTCCGGCCTCCGGATCGCCGCTCACAATGTAGGCGATGAAGACCTGTTTGTTCTCTCGCCACCGCGGATGAAATGCGAGGCCGTAGGCGCTCCGCGTATTAGCATTGATCGCCTTCAGATCGGCAAATTCGTTCAAGGTCGGTTCCGTATCTCTTTCGTTGAAGGACCAGATCTTTCCATCTCTGGTCATCACCAGCAGCTGGCCGTCGAGAGCGACCATCTCCAAGCCTTGCCGGATCGGGAGATTCGAGAACACCCGCTCGGCGATGTACGGCTTGGGAGGCTCCGGTGAGCCGCTGATGCGGGAGGTGGTCCAAGGTTTTCTGATTTGTGCGTCGGCACAAACGGCGAAGAACAAGACAGCAATACTGAAGCGGATCGGGTTCAAGACGCAAAAGTGGACCGATCCGGTCGAAGATTCACGCCAAAGTTTACTCCGGATCGCTGTGCCAGCGGGCGAGACGAAGACGGAGCTTTTTCAGGTGACTGAATTTCTTTTTCAGGAGGCCACCGAAGTCGCTTTCGATCTGTTCCATACGCGGAACCTGGCCCCAGGCGGTAACGGCAAAGCATTCGTAGGCTTCCTTGGACTTGAAACCCAGTTGGCGGTTCTGAATGAGGAAGCGTTCGCGAAGGACGGCCTTGAAATCTTCGAGATCCTTGGGGACGGGCATCTTGTGGCGGCCGACCCAAGGGAGCCATTCCTTGATCTGCGATTCGTGGCACCAAGCCATCTGCGCGATGTGGTCGAAAGTGCTTTCGACATTGATGGCCAGGTCGTGGCTGTTTTGTCCGAATTGGTAGTGGTCGTAGCAGGCCAAGATGACCGGGACCTTGCATTGCTCCGACTTCGTTTCGTCGGCCGGGTATTCTTTGATGAAGGCGTGGGGGACGTTGATCATGTAGGCCACCTGCCGCACTGCTTCGGCAACAGCGACGTGATCGACGTGGATGCCCGCCAGCGGTTCCCGGTCGACCGGAGGGCAAAAGATGTAGTCGGGCTGGTATTCACGAATCGCTTTCCAAAGTCCGGCGAGCAAGGGGATGTCGACACGGAGGCAGGCTTCCCGGGGGACTTCGCCATTGGGGTAAGTCAGGTTGCGGAATTCGTAGCCACCGACCTTGGCCGACGCTTCCTGCTCGGCTACGCGCATGCTCCGGGTTTCCTCGAGAGTGCGGAATTGGTGCCCAGCACTGCCATCGGTGCAGATCAGGACGCGGGCTTGGAAGTCATCGCCGAGTTGGCGGCGGAGGAGTTCGAAAGTGCCGCCCGCGACGAATTCGAAATCGTCGAAATGGGCGTGGATGCAGAGGGCTTTCATGGAGTGAACAAGGTGGCGGGATCATCGCCGCTGCAGAGAAAAGCTCCTTCGTTGTCAGATACGATATTCGCGCCGTCCCAACGGCCACGGCGATAAAGCGTGGCAAACTGCATGGAGGGACCCGATTTGCCCTGACCGCCGACGAGTTCGTAGCCGCGACGGGTGTTGTCGATCATCCAGGCCGGGAGGCTGAGGTGATAGGGGTTTCGCTGGACCTCGCCCACGTGATAGGCGAGGGCGTTGATCAGGTCGCCCAGTTCCTTGGCAGAAGATTCGATCGCAAGGTTGGGAGACTGCATCTGCCCCCAGAATTCGGTTTCGCAGATGAACGGGCGGAGGCTGTCGCCCAACTGGCGGAGGGCCTGGAGCAGAAGGAAATGAACGCCAATGTGCGTGCCGTTCCAATCATGTCGGTGGGGGAAGAAGAT
>JBMYQZ010000137.1:0-6046 GCA_049601855.1 Limisphaerales bacterium
ACCTCGGCCGCCTCCATCAACGGACGAAACTGCAGCAAGCGGTAGAGAGTGCTGGCGCAGCTGGGATCACCGTTGGTGAGGCCGAAGATCTTCATCTCTGCAAGTTGCGCCGTCCTGTTGGCAAAAGCCGCTTCATCCGCGATCGACCCACTGGTAGACGCGGCGAGCGTTTCTGCTGAATACCTTGTTCAGCGGGGCGTTGCCTTTCTCCGAAAAGTAGTCGTAGACGATGGCCTGCACGGTGGCCAGGGAAGCAAAGCGATTGCTGACCGGCCAGTTGCTGCCGTAAATCAGGCGATCCTCACCGAAAGAATCCCAGACGATATCGATCCACGGGCGATAGAAATCCGGATCGCGCGGTGCGCCGCCGTCCTTGCGGCCCGTGCCCTCGACCAGACCGGAAAATTTCATGTGCACGTTCTCGTTCTTCGCCACCTGACGGATGTTGGCCTCCCAATTCGCATCAACGTTCTTGCCGTCGATCTTCGGATTGGCGAAATGGTCGATGACGATGCGCAGATCGGGGACCTGTCTGGCCAGGGTATCAACGAGGGGAAGCAAAGGTCCGCGGCCAAGCATGTCGAGCTGCTTGTCGTTCTCGGCCAGCAACCGAACGTCGCGAAGGAAAGCCTGGTTCTGCAGATCGGCCGCGAGGTCACGTTTCCGATGGCGCATGCCGGTCCAGAGTTTGTTCTCAGCAAATCGCTTCAGGTGATCTGTGAATTCTGGAGTGCCAAGCGGAAGATTTCCGCACAAGCCGACAATGAAATTGTCTTCTGCTGCCAGATCGAGAATCCACTGGTTGTCTTCCACCCGGTCGCTCGCCTCGGTCACGACCACGCCGGTGACTTCGCGGCGAACCGGTTGATTGCGATAATCTTTCGGATAAGTCGGGCGGCTCAGAAAGGTGTCACTCACCGGCGGCCAAGGGACACCGCCGGGCCGGGTCGGGTCGTAGAAGTGCGGATGCGTGTCGATGATGGTGATGTCACGCAAAGTGCGTTCGGGACCGGTGGTCGAACAACCGGCAGCCAAAGCGGCTCCGGCCATTCCCGCCGCCGCGAGGAATTGGCGTCGAGTGGTTTCCATAAATCGCAGGTAAGCCCGGTCGCAGCTTCAGAAGTCCATCTCGAAATGCCAGCGAACGTGGTGTTCCTCGGCCTGTTCGAGAATCTTGTCGAAGGCGCTGAGCTCATCGACGACGCCCTCGGGCGCCTCATCCTCGTGATCGGCGAAGTGATGCAGGAGCGAATCGATGGTATTGCGGCCTTCCTCGGCGTCGAACCAGAGTTCCTCCGCATCGTCGTCGTCCTGCCCCTCGACATCGTCCTCCACAAACTCGTCCAGGTCGTCCGCCGACTTGTGGAAAAAATGCATCAGCGGCGGCACGTGAAGTTCATCGGCGACGTCGGCCAACAGTTCCTCGTGTTCCACCAAAGCCCCCCCGTGGGGACTGAGGTCGACTTCATTCAACTCGTGTTCGAAGGCAATAAAAAGAGCACCCATATTCTCGCGTCAATTGAAGGTCGAAGTCTTACACCGGGGCGATTCAAAGTGCAGCAATCTTTTCCGACATCAGTTCATTCAAATAGGCACGCCGTTCCGGCTTCGGCATCTTGCCGATGCGTTTCACCTCGGTGTAGAAGCCTTCAAAATCGTTGTCCTGCTGCTCCAGCAACGCCAGGAATGCCGGCACCAGATCGTAGTAGGTGGAAACCGTGTTCAGCCGGGCGTTGTTGACGGATTTCCGGAGCCACGAAGAGAAGGCGGTCGTGGTGTTCCAGCGTGAGCGCATGGTTTCCAGTTCCGTCCGGAATCCATCGAGCGACGCTTCCTTCTGGCGCCGGATCAAAGCCACGTCCTCCGGCGGCTCCGCACCGTAGATATTCTTCAGCTCCATACGCGTCCGCTTCACCAGTTGGATGAATTCGCCGCGTCGCTCTTGTTGTGCCTCCCAGGCGGCAATCTTTTCCTCCTTGCCGCTCGTCTTCAGCCACATTCGCGTGCCGACGATCTCTACGGCTGTCGCGAAGGCCTCGTTGAAGGCGGTGTCACCATCGATGTAGAGGCGCTGATGGGTCAACTCATGGATAACCAGGGAAACCACCTCCTCGTCGTCGTCATTGATCCAAGTATTGAGTACGGGATCCTTGAACCAGCCCAAGGTCGAATACGCGTCCACGCCACCCACGTAAGTATCGTAACCCTCCGCCTTCAATTCCTTGGCACAGGCAATTGCGGCTTCCTTTGAGAAATAGCCTCGATAGCTCTGATGGCCGATGATCGGATACCACCAGCGCTTGGATTCGAGCGAGAACTCCGGCGCGGCAAACACGTTGTAGACCACCGAGTCACGACCGAGATCGGCATATTTCAGGTAGTGCCCCTTGCCTTTGAGCTGGAGCTTTTCCTCCGCGAACTCGCGCGCCTCAAGAACCAGGTTCAATTTGCGCTTCAGTTCTTCCGAAGTGCGTTCCTCCTGCAAGACCTCATCGATCGGACGCGTCTTTGAGATGACTCCGAAATGGCCGCGCGCGGCTTGGGTGTAATAGCCGAGATGCCCACATCCCGCGAGCAGCAGCAACGCCAGCCCAGCCGCCAGACACGCGAGGGTGCGCCAACGGCGTCGTCTATTCTTGGGCTCGGAGTCTTGGGACATGAAGCGGCGGATTGTTGAGGAGTCACCTCCGCTTTTCAACCCACATCACCGCAACTTTGCAGCCAGCTTCTCCCGGGCGGCACGATAGAACTTCAGAACGCCATTTTGTTCATCCTCGTTGGCAAATTTGCCGAAGCGGCGAATGCGTTTCACGCTTTCGTCCAATTCATCGATCAGGGACTGGGCAGTCTTGGAATCAAAGACGCGCTTATTGTCATAGTCGATGTAGATCGGGCTGGTGTGGGCGAACAGGGGTTGTTCCAGTTCATTGCGCCCCGAGTTGGGATGAGCGATGCGCAGGGCCCACCATTCGGGTTCTTTGCAAGTGTGTTCGTTGAAGCTGAACTCAACGCGATAGCCGCGAGCGAATTTCTCTGAATTGGCGCCGGCAATGACTTCTCCATTGCGAATAAGTTCCGTTCGTCCGAAATCATTGCGCCCGGTCGCCTTGGCGGTGATTCGAAGTTTGCGCGGCTTGGAACAAACCAGCGTGTCACCCGGGTTGGCGGCGTTGACGCTCAAGTCCAGCCAGGTGCCATTGGTGATCGTGGAGGCACTGTTTCGCAGCCTCTTCAGCCAGCCTTCGGGCGTGGAAGGTTCATCGGGGTTCATCCTCACATAGGTGCGCGAGAAGTCGTAGATGAACCAATCCGTCCCTGTGGCAAAGGGAACGTTCATGCCGATATTCAGGTAGCGATAGTAAGCATCGGCGTAGCTGCCGCGGTTGCCACCATCGAAGATGTTTTGCGCGTGGACATTGCCGTTGAGGAAATTCGGAATGTCCTCGTACCCAAAGGTGTTGTGACACCAGATCACGGTGGAACCACCCTCCTTGGCGAGCCGAATTCCAGGATGCAGCGGCGTCTTGTCATTTCCCTCAAGCGTGATGCCCGGACCGACGCTGGCGGGAAGAATCCGTTTGGCCAGGTTAAGCAACATCACGTGGCCGTAGCCTTCGCCACCGCCTCCGAAGTTGTGCCGATATTCTTCACCGTCGCCAAAGGTCAGGCCCTTCTGAGTCAAGGCGCTGAGGTCTTCCTTGGAGTATTGGTTCGTGATGTAGGTCTTCGATGCCAGGGCGCGCTCGAGATAGGAGACGAAGACGACTTTCAATCCGTCGGCCCGTGGAATCTCCGTGAGATAGCGGTTCACCTCGGGTCGGGTCATTTTGCGGAGATGAACGTGGGTGTTGCCGGCGACCTGCGACGTGTCCGCCGGATCAAACAGGTTGGTTGGAGCCAAGCGCAGTTGGTTCTGCTTTGAAGAGTCGATCTCCCCACGAAGAAGCTCAGAATTGATATCCGCGAAAGCCTCGTATTCCAGCAAGCCAAGAGGCAACACGAGTTCGTCATGGCCGGTCAGCACGTGCCATCCGAGTTCGCGCGCGGAACTGCGCAAGCCCGCGCACCGATTCAGCAGTGGATTCAGGACCAGCCATTTTGAGCCGGGGCGGCGAACGCGGATGCAACCAGGCCGCGGAGCCTCTCCTGTCGGATCCAACAGGGAGACTTTCACCGGACGGGTGGCATCCGCCCCAAGGAGAGACGGGCTGCCAAGAAGGGGCGTGCCGAGGGCAGCGTATCGACACCAATCACGACGACTGAGAGCGGGCATGACTCGAAGTAAAGCACAGCCTCGATGCCAACGAATCCGAAAATCCCGCTGACAAAATCTGTCCCGACGACCTAACCTCCGCGCCATGCGAACGGTAAAGGTCCCCTTGGGGGATCGAAGTTATGACATCAAGATCGGCGCAGACCTGATCGGCGACATCGGCAAGTTTTGTAAGAGACTGTCGCTGGGCGCGCGTTGCGCGGTGATTTCCGACTCCAATGTCGCGCCGAAATTTGGTGGCAAGGTGGCTAGGTCCCTGAAGCAAGCGGGCTTCGACGCGGTTTCCTTCAACATTACCGCCGGGGAACAGTCCAAGAATCTCAAATCCGTGGATGCGTGCTACACCGCTCTGGCGAAACATCGCTTGGAACGAAAATCTTTCGTGGTGGCACTGGGTGGTGGCGTGGTCGGCGATCTCGCCGGGTTCGCGGCCGCCTCCTATCTGCGCGGCATTCCGTTCGTGCAGCTCCCGACCACTCTCCTCGCGCAAGTCGACAGCTCCGTGGGCGGAAAGACCGGTGTGAATTTGAAGGCAGGCAAGAATCTCGTTGGTGCCTTTCATCAACCCGACTTGGTCCTTTGTGATCTCGACACACTCAAGACCTTGCCCAAACGCGAACTCAAGGCGGGCATCGCGGAGATCATCAAGTACGGGATCATCTACGACGCGCCTTTCTTCAACTGGCTGGAAAAGAATCTCGAGGCGCTCCTGAAGCGTGAACCGAAGGCGTTGACCAAGGCCATCGCACGGAGTTGCGAGATCAAGGCGGCGGTGGTCGGGGAGGACGAAAAGGAAAGCGGACTACGGGCGATCCTGAATTTTGGTCACACGATCGGGCATGCGATTGAAGCGATCACTAAGTACGGCACCTACCTGCACGGCGAAGCGATCTCGATCGGCCAGGTGATGGCGGCGGATCTTTCCCGCGACTTGTTCGGCCTGGCACCCAAGTCGGCGGAACGCATTCGCAAGTTGTTCGAGGCAGCCGGCCTTCCCACCACGATCAAGCTGACGAAGGGACAAGAGACCAAGTTGTTCGGGGCGATGCGTCTCGACAAAAAGGTCTCCGGCGGCGAGGTGAAATTTGTACTGGCGGACAAGATCGGATCGGTGAAATTTGGACAGTCCGTTCCCGCAGAGAATATCCATCGCGTATTATCCTGAGTCATGTCCGCCGTCAGCGAAACCATCGTTCGTGAGTTCTTCGAACTGCATGGTTTCTTTCTGCGACAACATCGCAAGTATGTCTCCCCTTCCCGCAAGACGGATGACGACATCGATTTCTTCGTCCTGAATCCGCGCCGGGAAAGACCGGTGGCGGACCTGCCCTTCGAGCTCACCGCCGAGAATCTCGACGCGATTTCCAAGGCAATCGTGGTCGTGAAGGGGTGGCACACGGAAACGTTCAGTCCGGCGGTATTGGAGAACGCGCCGGAGATCTTTCGCTTCGCCAAACCGGCGGCGTTCAAGAAGGCGGCCGACGTCTTCGGGGTTGAAGGTCCGTTCAGCAAGATCCTCGTCATCCCCGCCCTGCCCACGCAGTCGGGACCACGCAAGGAGAGCATCGAGTTTCTCAAGACGAAGGGAGTGGACGCGGTGATTCCGTTCTGGACGATTCTCGCGGACCTGATCGACCGGATTGAGGCGAATCGGAATTACCAGAAGTCAGATCTGTTGCAGGTCATGCGGATCCTGAAGAATTACGAGTTCTTTCGCACTCCGCAGATGGAACTCTTCGGTAAGCGGAAGAGGCGATCCTAGAGGAATCCGAA
>JBMYQZ010000137.1:6056-10050 GCA_049601855.1 Limisphaerales bacterium
GCCGCAACTCGGCGTCGAGAACCTGGAGTCCCGAGTTCTCATCGAAGCTCACCGCCCACCAGTGAATCATCTCCAATCCGATCGGTGAGGTGGGGAATTTCTGTTCCTCCGGTTTGAATGATTCAATGGGAATTTCAATTTCGAACAATTCGCCCGGTTCGCTGGCAACCTCGGTGGGCGCGACGTATTTACCGGCGAAGCCACCGTTGCGGTGATGCGTGGAGAAGCCGATGAAGATCTTGCCCTTGTTCTTCGCACGGCCGCGAACGCGAAACTTGCTGGCACTCTCTAGAACCGTCGGCGGGGAATCGCCGGTGGCGACTTTCAACACGGCGATCTGCAATACGTGTTTCTCGTTTGGCTTGGGTTCCCAGAGCATCGGAGTCGCAGCCAAGGCGTTCGGTTGGCCGTTTTCACCAGGAATGAATTCGCCATAAGCCTGGTCCCAAGGAAGCGTGCTGAGCCAGGTGTTCACCTGCTCAGGGCGTTTCGTCGCCTCGAAGGGATCGCGGCGATCCAGCGAAGCGACCGCGAGGTGGTTGGCCGAAACCTCCTGCGATTGGCCGTCGGCCAATCGGGTCATCCGGACCCGACCCCCGTTCACGGTGAGCTCCGTGCTCTGGGGTTCGGCACTGAGGTTGAACTGCGTGCCCAAGACTTCCGCCACCGCGGTGGGGGTATGCACGAGCATGGGTTTCGTCTGGGGATTGACGTTCGCCGAGAACACGCCTTTGTGAAGGCGCAGTTCCTTCTGCCCAAAATCGGCGATGGTGATCATGGACAGCCCGGCCAAGGTGACGCGTGAGCCATCCATGAAGACCACGGCCGCGGCGGAATCGGAGGCGAGCGTCTCCAAGGTTCCGCCACCGAGCAACTGGCCTTCCTGAAGGTTTTCGACCACGCGACCGCCATCGCCGGTCCAGCGTAACGAGCCGTTCAGGTCGGTGATCGTCATGATGTGCCCGGGATCATCGGGCTGCTGGAGCTTCGAGAAGAGAACCCCGGCCAGCACGGCAAAGCCGGCGGCCATTCCCACAGCCCAGCGCAGAGCGATTTCAGTCCGCGTGCGAACGCGCGGACGATCCATGGTGTTGATCACACCAGAACTGTCTTCGACGATCCCCGCGATCGTCTCGGTCTTCAGGCTCAGCGTGAGCGAGGCTTCGTCGGCCAGGTAACGGGCGGCCACTTCACGGGCGGCGGGGTCGTTGCGCAAACGCTCGTTGAGTTCGCGGCGGGCGTCGGGCTCGTCGGTACGCAACAACAACTCGATCAATTCGTCGTGTTCTTTCATGGGTTGCCTTCGGTGTTCAGACGGCGGGTGATGCAATCGGCCAGAGCCTGGCGCAGACGCATCACCTGGATGCGCACGGCACCGGCTTTACGGCCGGCTTCTTCGGCGATCTCGCGCAGCGTCTTGCCGGCGACGTAGTGGGCGGAAAGCAGGTTGCGATCCTTGACCTTCAGCTTGGCCAGACACATCTGAAGCGCGTCGTGACGTTCGGTCTGGTTCTCAAGCACGACCTCGCTGGTCTCGCTCATCAATTCGACGACGTCGGGGTCAAATACATGGCGATCACGTTGGCGATCGCGGATGAAGGCGAGGACTTCGAAACGCGCGACGGCGAAGGCCCAAGGAAGAAATTTGGTTGTCGGGTCCCAGTTGTGAGCCTTGCGCCAAAGGACCATGTTGGTGCGCTGAAGGACGTCCTTGGATTCATGCGGATCGCGCAGCGAAGCCATCACGTAGCCCTGCAAAGCCGGCTGATGCTCGGTGAGCTGCTGAATAAAAATATCGCCGGGCGTTTCGTTCATTCGTCGCGGACAAAGAGAATACACCTCGGGAAAGGGATTGCGTTACAGGTTTGTTTGAGGCGTGGATCGGGCCACGACTTGTCGTGCCTGGCCAAGTTAAAAGCCAAGGAAGCGATCAGGGGAAATGAGCGGGGAATTCACCTCGATATTTTCATTACCGATGATCTGCCCAACCATCTTGCCGGTGATCGGACCGAGGCTGAGTCCGAGCATGGCGTGACCGGTGGCGACAATGAGATTCCGGGCGCGAGTGGAACGACCGATATAAGGCAATCCGTCGGGTGAGCACGGACGCAGTCCCGACCAGGCCGGCAAGCCTTCGAAATGCGAGGAATCAAACGCCGGGAAGTACTTGGCGGCGGAATCCACGATGCCTTGGACCCGTTCGGCGTTGATGGATTTGTCGAGACCGGCGATTTCCATCGTGCCGCCGAAGCGCAAGGAACCGCCCATCGGCGTGACTGCCACCCGCGCTTCGGTCAGGATGGAACAGATTTTCGGAAGCTGCGTCGGTTTCTTGAGAGTCACGCTGTAGCCTTTTCCCGCCTGCATGGGTAGGTGCAGTTTCAGCGGCCTCGCGAGTGCGGGGGAATAGGACCCTCCAGCAATCACGAATTCGTCACCCTCGACGAGATCGCCATCTGCGTTGGCGGCAGTGATTCGACCGTCGTCGATCCGCCAATCATTCACGTTCTGTTGCCAACGGAATTCCACTCCGGCTGTTTTCAGAAACTCCGTCAGAGCGCCGAGCAGCCGGCGCGGTTCGAGATGACAATCTTGTGGAAAATAGACAGCGCCGCAGATGTCCATGTTGACCGAGGGATCGAGCTTGGCGGTTTCCTCGGCGGTCAGGACTTCGGCAGGAATGCCCAGGGCTCTCGCCTGATGAACGGCCTCGGTTTCCTCGGCCAGCGTGTCCGGCGACTTGCAGAGCATGAGCAGGCCGTTCTGCTTGAGACCAAACTTGAAGGACTTGTCGGCAGCCAGTTCGAGAAAGAGTGCGCGGCTGGCGAGGTGAAGATCGCGCAACACGTGCCCAGCGGCTTCGGCTTGCCGATGCGTCGATGCAGCGACAAATTTCATCCCCCAATCGGCCAGTTCCCAACTCAGACGCGGCTTGATGTAAAAGGGGCTACGCGGATTGGCCATCATCTTGAGGCCGGTGGCAACCATTCCCGGGGCGGCGAGTGGAGTGAAATGGGAAGGAACGATCATGCCGGCATTGCCGCCACAGCAACATTCGTGATCGGGGGCGTCGCGTTCGATGATCGTGACCTCATGACCGGCGCGCACGGAGTAATAGGCGGAACAGAGGCCGATGATTCCCCCGCCAACAATGACAACGCGTTTGCCCATCCTCAGTGTATGCCCCAGCAAAAGGGATCTTCCGGATCGATGACCAGCGTGGATTCGGAAGTGACAAACGCACTACCGCGAATCGTGGGAATCACGTTGTCGCCATCCAACTCACCACTGCCTTCAAAGACGCTGCCGCAGATACTCTCCTGTCGCCAGGTTTCGCCGGGTTGGATTTTTCCGTCCGCGAGCAGGCAGGCAACCTTGGCACTGGTGCCGGTGCCACAGGGTGAACGATCGTAGGCGCCGCCAGGACAGAGGACGAAATTGCGGCTGTGATTCGAACTGTCGTGCGGTGGTCCAAAGATCTCGATGTGGTCGATCTCGCCATCGGAGGGCTGAAGATTCTCACCTTCCAGGGTGCGCCGGATCGCCCACGCCCATTCGGTAAGTTTCTCCTGGTTCGCGACCGTAATCTCGACGCCGGGAATCTCCGTGAGGAAAAACCAGTTGCCACCCCAGGCGATGTCACCAGTCACCTTGCCGATTCCCGGGACCTCGATCTCGACGCCCTTCCGTTCGCGCCAAGAAGGCACGTTGCGCACGCTGACTTCATTGGCCGTGTGGAGAGTGGCCTGCACGACGCCCACAGGGGTTTCAATCAGATGCTGACCAAGGTCGAGACGCCCGAGATGATAGAGCGTCACCAAAAGTCCGATCGTACCGTGCCCGCACATGTTCAAGACCCCGACGTTGTTGAAGAAGATCACGGCGGCGGCGTACTCGTCACTGGTGGGGGTCAAGACGGCGGCACCAACAATCACATCCGAACCGCGCGGTTCATCCACGGCGGCGGCACGATAGTGATCGAACTTCCGGCGAA
>JBMYQZ010000138.1:0-10038 GCA_049601855.1 Limisphaerales bacterium
CGCGATGACCTCAAACGCAGCCACGCCACCGATGTCCACGGAGATGTTTTCGGGCTGCAGGAAGACAAACGGCGCCGTCGAACTAAACGCCGCGACTTGGGCAACCACCGAAGTAGCCCGTCCAAGCGTGTTCGTTATGACGAGGTGATAGTCCCCCCCGGTGGCAACCGTCAAATTCGGAAGCGTCAGCGTGGCGCTTGTCTCTCCCGCCAGCGGATTCCCGTTGTGATACCATTGAAAACTGAATGGCAACGTTCCACTCACGCCCGCGGACAACTGAGCCGTGTTGCCGACCAACTCAAACTGGTCTTTCGGCTGAACATCGATTCTCGGCGGCCCAGGAGGCCCGATACTGGGGCCCGTGAAGGTGCCACCGGTCAAATTGCTATAAACCAAGCTCGTGTTGATGAGCGGAATCGAATTGCTCAACGAGTTGACGATAGCCCAAGTCTTGTTCGTGCCATTGAACTGCAGCACATGCCAATAGTGCCCCGTACCGCTGGGCGGTGTCAGGGTCAGGATCTGCCCCTCATGAGTGAACACCTCCACCGTGGCACCGTTGCCTGGAAAAGTAGTGGGCTGTAGCGAGGTAAACGAGGAGAAGTCTTGAATCCAGTAGCTGTAGATTCCCGGAAAGGTGTTGGTGATCGTGATCGTTTCCGGCCCAAACCCAGTCACCGCATCGCGATCCAAGGCGGCAAAGGGAGGATTCAACAGATTGCCCAAGTTGGTGTACGCGATCTCGATGGGCGGGTTGCCGAAGATGGCGGGGACATTGAGGTGGGAATCCAAGATGTCCGGTTGAGCCCCCCAGCTCATCACCAAGCGAATGGTGTTGGTATCCGTGATCGACGGCGACAAACCTATCGTGGTCGTCAATGGCTGGGTATTCGCGACAATGATCTGATTGGTGAAAGTGGCGTACCCGGGCAACGAGAAGACCACGTTGTTGGTCCCCAAGGTGAGACCGTTGAACGTGAACGTGCCAAGCAGCGTCGAGGTACCCGACGCGATCGGGCTCGTGATTGTGACCCCGGCTAGAGGTTGACTGTTGACCGCGTCGGAGATCGTTCCCGACAAGGTCACGATCGGCCCGATGGGCGTAGGGTTTTGCGGTACACAGGGAGACAGTCGGGCGAAGCCGTTGCGGGTAAGTCCGCCGACCATGGTAAACGCGCCGCCGATGACCGGTTCATTCCCCGCACTCATCGCGATTGATTGCACACTCCCGTTGGCGCCCCCGAGCAGGCCGAAGTAATTGGCCGCCGGATTCTGTCCTGAAATCACGTTCACGGTGGAGGAAACCTGGTTCGACGTCACGAAGCTGGTCTGCGCGGGAGTCGGAGGAACGTTGGTGGTCAGCGGGATAAAGACCAGGTTGCTGATATAACCGAACACGTTCGTGGTGGTGCCGATGTTGGTGTTGATCACGGTGACCATGTTCGTGATCACGACGGTGTTCGTGACCAGCTGCGGCACGGAGAGAAACAAGGGCGGGTTGTCGAGGAGACCGTTGGTCGAAAGCTTGGCCAAGCGCGAACGAACGACACCGTCAAATTGTCCGAACTCACCACCGACGACATACGTTCCGTCGCTGCAACGCCCCACGGCATTGACCGCTCCATTGCCACCGGCGGAAAAGCTGTTGGAACCGAAATTCACGTCCAATGTGCCATCCGCATTCAAACGGGCGACATTGCGCCGACCATTTGCTCCCGTGAGATCGAAGTCGCCCACCGCCACGATCTTGCCATCCGGGTCGAGCAGCAGTTCATTGACGATCGCCGTTGCTTCAAACGGCGAGACAAAAGTCGTGTCGAGCGAGCCATCGGCGTTGAGTCGCACCAAGCCGCTGACCGTAAAGCCGTTGAAGCTGACGAAGTTACCCGCAGCGAGAGTCTGCCCATTGCTCAGTGCGACCACATCGAGAATGGTCCCGTTGAATCCGGTGCCAGGGTCAAAGGAAGTGTCCAGTTTACCGTTGCTGAGAAGTCGGGCGATCCGCGCGCGGTTCGTGGCATCGTAGGAGTTGAAACTGCCGCCAATGACGATCCGCCCGTCAGACTGAAGATCCACGGCGTGAATCTCGACGTCAGCGCCACCACCCGGACGGAAGGATCGGTCGGGATGTCCTTCTGCGGTAATCCGTGCGATACGATACGAAAACACTTCGTGAAATGCGTCGAAGGCACCGACCACCACAATCTTGTTGTCCGATTGGATCGCCATGTCGTTCACCCGCGCGGCCGCGCCGAAACCGTGGAAAAAGTCCGGGGCCAGACTCGCGTCCGGCTGGATCATCGCGAGGTTCGGAGTGGAGAAGCCCATGTAGTTGGCGAACGATCCCCCCACCAAGAGGTTGCTGTTCGAAAGGGAGATGATCTTGTTGATCACGACCGGCTGCACCCCGACGTTGGCGAACCCGGCCACCGGATCGAATCCGAAGTCGGTGTTGCCCGGCGTATTGTCGATCACGAGCCCCGGGTTGCGGGCCAGGAACATGACCTCCGAGGCACTCAAGGCCCGGTCGTAAATCTGCACTTCATCGAGCAGACCGTTATACCGCGACTCAGGGGCGCCGGTGTCGGACTCAACGGCACCCAGAAAGAAATCGCCCGCTGAAGGGACCATCGGCGACGTGACAGTGACCGTGGATTCGAGGACGCCATCGACAAAGATCTGCTGTGTTCCATTGAGCTGTTGCACGCCGACAACATGATGCCAGTTACCATCATTCACGTTGTTGGTGGACGTCGGTGCGGCATTGGTTCCACCGGCAAAAAGCAGCGCTTTGCCTGGCTGCCCTATCAGGATGGTGTGGCGGTTATCTCCAAGAAAGTAGCCATTGTTGGATCCCTCGATGTGCCGGCTCACAAAGACCGTCTCCGTACTCTGGTCGCCGGGCTGAGTCTTCACCCAAGCCGAGATCGTGAAGTTGATGTTCGTGAGCGCCAAGACGTCGCCCATGGCGATGTGACCGTTGCCAGCGCGGGTGATATTGATCGCGTTTCCGGTGATGCCTCCGGGAACGAAACTCGCGCCGTTCGTGGAGAGTGTCCCTCGGAAGTTGCCGGTCGCGTCCTCGGCAAACACGGAGCCCGTGGGGCTGTCCAGCTTCCAGTGCGCGATGGGTCCACCGACAAGCGATTGCGAATAACCGTTCCCTGGTTGAAGAATCGTGCACAGAAAGGCGACTAAAAGCAGATTGGCAGAGCGCTTCATGTAAGATATTTCCCGTCGATTGGACAGAAGTGCAGGGATACCGAAAACAGGGCCAAAAATCAAGTTCACAGCCCGTCCAGCACCTTTCCTGTATTCTGCGGATTGCGCGATGTTTTGCCCGAAAAACGAAAGGAAAAACACCAAAAAATTACTTTTCTTGCACTCCGTTCGGATCCTACCGGCGATTCTCCCGTGATGTGCCAAGGGTTTTTCCGTAGCGTCCGCAACCACCCCTCAAAGTCGGTCGTTTAGCGACCAATCGTAGTCGGTGTACGTGATCCGATACGCATCTGTCACCAATGCCGCGTCCGCGGGAGGCAAATACAACTTCACGAAGGCAGTCACAGAGCCCGATTTCTTCTCAAAATCCGACTCGAACCAATCAAAGATCGGGGACAGTAAAAGACGTTTTTTTGACGATAAAACGCGGTTTTTTGGCGTATTTTGAAGAAAATGGCGTCCTTGCTCCGCCAATTGCTCCCTCAGGCTGACGGCCGTGTAGGCATCTGCCCGCAACGGCGGACACCCCTTCGCTGCGCAGACCAGCGCGAAGTGGATTTCTGGCAAATTATAACGTTTGCGGAGGATCTCGTGCTCAATATGCCCCAACGAAATGGTCTTTCCGAACAAGGGCACGAACTTCTTCCGCCAAGCGGCTCCGGGCAGCCAACCAATCTTCTTTATGCTCTTGAGCGGGTAGTGGTCGAGGATCAGCTCCAAGGTTCGGGAGTTGTAAACGTTGATCAGGTAGGCGACCTGTTGGTTCTCGGTCCAGTGATCAAACTCGGTGCCTTTCACCTTCGATGTCGCCGAGAGAAAACGATCCAGTCCACGACGATCTGCTTTCAGAGCCCGATAGCTCACCAGGCCATCGCGTACGTGTTTCTGCAACACCATCGTCAGATTCGTATGCGAATGATCGAAGCCAGCCGACCGCGCGCCGACGCCGACCAAGAGCAGAACCAAGATTCCGATACGAATGACCATGACAGTGATTGGAGACAGCAAGATGAACACGTATTCCACCCGTGTCCAACACCTCGCGAAATATCTTGAGCCCTCTGAGAGCCACGCGGACATTTCCCCCATCCATGTTTGCGCGACTGACCATCACCCTACTCGCCCTCTCTTCACTACCCGCGTTCGCTCAACCTCATTGGATTCGGCCGGACTCCCCGCGCACCCCATGGATCCAGCCTCGCGAGGTGGCCCACACCTTCCAGGTCAAGACCGAGGTCAAATCCGCCGCTCTGCGGTTGGTCGCCGACTTCTGTACTGCCACCGTCTCTATCAACGACCGGCGAGCCGGATCCGCCGAAGCCTACGGCAGCTTGATCCGGATCGACGTCAGCGACCTCATTCGTAAGGGCGAAAACCGAATCCAACTCAACGTCGAACCACTGAATGGCCCCTTTGCCGGTGCCTTGCAACTTGAGATCAACCACCCCGACGGCCAAACGCAAAGGATCGTCACCGACTCAAACTGGTCCCATTGCGAAGACCGTGGTCCGGTCAACGACCGCTACTGGGGCTTCGATTCCAAGCGCGTTGAGGTTGATATCTTCGAAGACTACGAACAATGGCGTCGCGCCAAGACGAACGACGCCACCTTCGCCAAACAATTCCAACTCCTCCCCGGCTACGAGATCGACCTCATCCGCAACGCCGGCAAAGACGAAGACTCTTGGATCGCCATGGACTTCGATCCGCAAGGCCGCCTCATCATCGCCCGTGAAAAGAAGGGCCTGCTCCGCCTCACCTTCAAGAATGGTAAGGTCGCCAAGACCGAAGTCATCAACGATGACCTTCCCGAAATCCGTGGCATCCTCTTCGTCCACGACGCCCTCTACGTCAACAGCAACAAGCACAACGTCCGTTCCAATCCGCGGGATCGCACCGGCGGCCTCTACCGTCTCCGCGACACGAACGGCGACGACCACTACGACGAAATCAAACTCCTCGGCGAACGCACCGCCACCGGCGGCCATGGCCGCAACGACCTCACCCTGGGCCCCGACGGCAAAATCTACCTCATCGGCGGCGACTCCGTGGCGAAGCCCAAGAACTTCACTGATCTCACCCCCGAGATTCCCAACCACCTCCCTGGCGACGACCTTCCGCACGGCCATGTCATGCGCACCGACAAAGACGGCCAACACTGGGAACTGGTCTGCAAAGGCCTCCGCAATCCCTATGGCATCGCCTTCAATCCCGAGGGCGAAAGTTTCACCTTCGATGCCGACGCCGAATATGACATGGGCTCTCCTTGGTATCGCCCCACCCACGTCCGCCAACTGGTCCAAGGCGCCGACTACCATTGGCGACGCGTCACCGATCGGTGGCCGCCTTACTACGCCGATCACGCCGACAATCCGCCCATCACGCTTGAGATCGGCAAGAGTTCCCCCACTTCCGTCCTCTTTGGCACCAAAGCCAAATTTCCCCATGCCTACCAGCAAGCCCTCTTCATCCTCGACTGGACCTACGGCCGTATCATGGCCATCCATATGACCCCGCGCGGCGCCGGTTACCAATGCCGCACCGAGATCTTTCTCCAAGGCCGCCCCGCCAACGTCACCGACCTCGCCTTCGGACCTGATGGCGCGATGTATTTCGTCACCGGGGGGCGCGGCACCCAATCCGGCCTCTACCGTGTGCACTACACCGGCCCCGTCGACGAAGTCCAACTCAGCCAGCAGGAACAAGCCCGCATCGCCTTCGGCCGTGAAAGCCGGAATCGCCGCGACGCAATCCGCAGCTGGAAAACGAGCGCGCGGCGCGACCCCAACTTTGCCCGCTCCATTCCTGATCGTATCCTCGCCCGCCTCGGCGACCCCGACCCGTGGATTCGCTACGCCACCCGTCGCGAAATGGAACACGGTCTCCTCATCAACAAACCCGATTCCATGACGCGCTTGGCCGAAGCAAATCTCCTCATCGCCTACGCCCACAAGATCCCGTCAGCCTACCTCGCCAACATTGAGATGGGCGTGGCCAGCATCGATTGGCAATCACTGGGCGAGACTGAAAAACTCCTCGTCCTCCGCGCCGCCCACATCTGCCATCTCCGTCGCGAAAATAACACGCGCAATCCAAGACTCGCCCAACACCTCAACCCATTCTTCCCCGACCCATCCACCAAGGTAAACGAAGCCCTCATCCAATACCTCGGTCTCTTCCAAGTCCCCAACCTCGTGCCCAAAGCCATACCCGTGCTCCTCGCCGCGAAGGACCAATTTGCAACCACCCACTACCTCCTCCACCTGCGTCAACAAACCAACGCCTGGACCCCCACCCTGCGTCACCAATACTTCACCACCCTCCGACAAGCCGCCGATTCCCGAGCCGGCCGGGGCTTTCCAAAATTTCTCAACAAGATCCGAGAGGACGCCCTCAAGACCATTCCCGAAAACGAACGCGCCCAGTACGCCGCCCTGGCCAAACAAAAGGACAACCTCGCCGAACTCATCAAGACCATCCCCACAAACCGCAAGTTCGTCCGCGAATGGAAACTCACCGACTTCACCGCAGCCGACCTGAACAACCACCAGTCCGACTTACAGCGCGGACGCGAAATGTACACCGCCGCCTCCTGCATCCTCTGTCATCAACACGGCGGCAGCGGTCGCGTGTTCGGCCCCGACCTCTCGAACGCCGCCAGTCGCTTCGCCCGGCGCGACCTCCTCGAAGCCATCCTCGATCCCAGCAAGGTCGTCTCCGAAAAATACCGCAACGTCCGTCTGCTCATGAAGAACGGCGACGACCACACCGGCCGCATCGCCTACGCCGGCGACTACCGCAAATCGAAGCTGCGTCTCCACACCAATCCCCTTCGCCCAAATGAGTTCGTGGAAGTAGACAAAATCGACATCACCGACAAACGCCTCTCCGAAATCTCCAGCATGCCCGAAGGCCTGCTCAATTCGCTCTCCAAACAAGAAATCCTCGACCTCCTCGCCTACATCGAAACCGGCGCCAAATGAAAATACTCACCTTCCTCCTCGCGATCACTGTCACCGCTTTGGCGGAGCGCCCGAACATCGTCCTCATCATGGCCGACGACATGGGTTGGTCCGACCTCGGCTGCTATGGCGGCGAAATCCGCACGCCCAATATTGATTCGCTCGCCCAGGGCGGCATGCGCTTCACGCGCTTCTACAACAACGCCGTTTGCGGTGCGACGCGTGCGTCATTACTCACCGGCCTGTATTGCCAGCAGACCGGCCACAGCGGTCGCGCGTGGAATCAACCAAAGAATTACAACCGGTGCGTCCTCATCCCCGAAGTTCTACAGGCCAACGGATACCACACCGCCATGGTCGGCAAATGGCAGGGGCGCGACCCGGCGCTTGAGCGCGGCTTCACTCGGTTCTTCGGTCCGATGTGCCAGGGCAAGATCAGTTACTGGAACGAGGTGAAGGCCAACCCCTTCTATCTCGATCGCAAGCGCTGGCGTTTTCCTGAAGGCTTCTTCATGACCGATGCCTTCAACGACCACGCCGAGATCTTCACGCAGCAAGCCGTCCAACAGGAAAAGCCCTTCTTCCTCTACCTTGCCTACATTGCTCCGCACTGGCCATTGCACGCGCCGGAGAGATACATCGCGCCTTATCGAGAACAGTATCTTCGAAACGGATGGGATTACTGGCGCACCAACCGCTTTGCGAAGCAACAAGCGGAAGGCTTGATCCCCGCCGATTGGAAACTCTCTCCGCGCGCGCCGGGCGTGCGTAATTGGGAGGACGACAAGTTCAAGAAGTGGCAGGCCGAGCGGATGGCCGTTTACGCCGCGCAAATCTCCACGATCGACCACGGTGTTGGTCGCGTGCTCAAGGTGCTCAAGGAATCGGGCAAACTCGACAACACCCTCATTCTCTTTCTCTCCGACAACGGTGCCGCACGCGACGGGGGCGTCGTTCCCTCCAAGTCTGGTTTTGGCTTCAGCAACAAGAAAACCAACTGGCGTCTCGACGCCGGTCAGATTCGTGGCGGGAGCGGCCCCGACAACCTGCCCGGCCCGCCCGGTACCTTTGCCGGCTACGGCCACGCTTGGGCCAATGTCAGCGGTACACCTTTCAACAACTTCAAAGCCTCGGCCTACGAAGGCGGCATCCGCACGCCCCTCATCGCCCAATGGCCCGGCAACATCAAGGCCGACACCCTCACGCGCCAGTCAGGACACATCATCGACATCATGGCTACCTGTCTCGATGTCGCGGGCGTCGGATACCCGAAGCAATTCGGCCAAAGAAAGCCGCTTCCGATGGAAGGCAAACCGCTCACTCCCATTTTTCGCGGTCAGCAACGCAATGCACACGACTTCCTCGCCTTCGATGCGCCGCGAAACCAATCCCTCATCGCCGGTGATTGGAAGATCGTGAACCCCGCGCGCGGCAAGCCTTGGGAACTTTACAACCTGAAATCCGACGCCACGGAGACCACCAACCTCGCCACCAAACATCCTGATCGCGTTGCCGATCTGGCAGCGATCTACACCGCATGGGCAAAGCGCGTGAATCAAAAGTAGCCACAACAAAAGCGCGTCGACTCCGATGGACCGTGGGAGTTGGACTTGCATTCGTCCTGCTCCTCCTGATCACCGCCACGGTGGTTTACGAAGCGAACCACCTCGGCACGCAAACGCAGGCGAATGTCACCATTGCCCGACTCAACGGCTGGTCGAGTAAGCAGGATCCCACCGAATTCATCCGACGCATCAAGCGCACGGCCAATGACTGGCGCTTCCAACGAGTTCACGGTTTCCTCGATCACATCTTTCCCCAAGTCATCGACGTCGTCCGACTCGAACACGGCCCCATTTCCACCAACGAGCTCGCGATCATTTGCAACTGCGGGACGCTCCGGAATCTCGACGTTCCCGGCCCCGAACTCACCGCCGATCATTGGCGCATCATCACCGGCACGAAGACCATCGAAAGCCTTCATGTCAACGGCCCCGCCGTGCACATTCCTTCCCTGCCCCTCCTCACCAATCTCACGAATCTGCGGCATCTTTCGCTCAACCACGAAGGCATCACCGACGTCGATCTGAACTTTCTCCGTCAATTACAGGGACTGACCGAAGTGAGCCTCGAAGGCACAAGCATCGCGGGATCATCTCTGGCCAATTTCCACCGACACAAAGATCTCGCCCATCTCGACATTTTCGGCACTCAAGTCACCGACCCCTACCTCACCAATCTCATGCATTTGACCCGCATCGAATCTCTCGTCCTCGGTGAACACATCACTGACACTGGCATCACCAACATCCTTCCGCTCACCAACATCACCCACTTCGGGCTCCTCAATTCCAACGTGGACAGCAACGGCCTGATCGCCGTGTTGAAGGGCTACCCCAAGTTGAAGAACCTCAATCTCTTCCACGTGACGGCCTTCATCGGTACCATCAACTGGAAGGCCTGCCCGCACGTCGAACTCGAGGCGGCGTATTGACATCGCGAAACGCTTTCAGATGCGGACATAAGAACGTTCCCTCTTGGTGTATCGGTTCCAATGGGTGTAGCCGACGGCGCGGGCGAGTTGCACAGCTTCGGCGAAGTTGGCACCGACTTCCTCGGGTTTGTGTGCATCGGCGCCAAAGGTGATCCGCACGCCGCGTTCGTAGGCGGTGCGCAGGATGTGGCGCGCGGGATAGATCTCCTGGCAGTCCTTGCGGAGACCGGCGGTGTTCAGTTCGATGGCGGTCTCGGTGGAGGCCGCGGCACGCATGAAGCGATCGAAGAGGGGTGTGCAGTCGCGATCAGGATAGAAACAGAATTTCTTTACCAGGTCGGTGTGGCCGATGATTTCGAA
>JBMYQZ010000139.1:0-10019 GCA_049601855.1 Limisphaerales bacterium
CGACTGTTCAGCGTCCGGCCATCCATCCCCGGCGTCCGTCGTTTTTTGACCGCCGCCACGTGCGGCCGGGCTCCGCGGTCCCGGCATCCGCCCACAAACTCCTTGCTGTGATAGCCCTTGTCGGCCCCGACGCTGGCGGGCTGTCGATCGTGCACTTCGTCCTGTTCGTCGAGCATCTCCAACGCGGCTCCAACTTCGGTTGTCTCGGTGGCTGAGGTGACCTTCAGATCCAAGCACAGGCCGTTGCGGTTTTCCATCAGCGCGTGCGCACCGAAACATAGTTTAGCCTCCTTGCCCCGGCCCTTGCGCAACAGTCGAGCCTCTTGGTCGGTGCGGCTCTGATGGGTTTCATTGCTTCGCTTTTCGCCGTGAAAGTCCACCCAACCATTGCTGCCGGGGTCATCGTCGTCGGTGTCACTTTCCTTGGGCCGAAAACTCTTCAGCGATGCCCACGCTTCGATCAGCGTGCCGTCCACGGAGAAATGTCCATCGCTGATCCAGCCTTCGGTGCCGGCTTGGGCCACCACTTGAGCGAAAAAGATATGGGCCACATCGTGAGCCAAGAATCGTTGCTGGTTCTTGCTCAGACTGGAGGCATCGAATACTTCCTCATCCAGATCCATGTCCAGAAACCAGCGGTAGAGCAGGTTGTAACCGATCTGTTCGACCAACAAACGCTCACTGCGAACCGTGAACAAGGCCATCAGTACCTTGCACTTGAGCAGCCGTTCGGGCGGAATCGAGGGCCGGCCCAGATCGGCATACATCTCATCGAACATCGGAGACAGATCACGCAGCGCGCCATCGACATACTTCTTGATGGGACGAATGGGATGCTCCTTGGGCACCGCCATCTCCGGTGATATCAGACAGACCAGTTCCGGTTGTCCTCGAACTCTGCCGCGCATGGTTACTTCGACCCTTTGCTACTCTCCTTGTTCACACTTGCTGACTTTTTCAGCACCCTGCTAGTGCATGAGGCCTGGCTCCGGGTATCCGATGGCGACAATGAATGGGACAACCGCGGACACTTCTTCGCGGCGGCCGCAGAGGCCATGCGTCGGATCCTCATGGGCTACGCCCACCGCAAGAAACCCCCGAAACATGGCGGCAATAAGGCACGTGTGAATGTTGACGGCGTCGACGTGGTCGCCAATTACGACGACGATGAACTCATTGCGATACACGAGACCCTCGGTGAATTGGAGAAGGAAGATCCCATCATCGCCGAGCTGGTGAAGCTGCGTTGCTTCGCCGATGTCACCGTCGGTAAGACCGCATTGGCCTTGGATATTTCGCGCAGCACGGCCAAGCGCAATTGGAACCACGCGCGTGCCTGGCTCTATCTGACGATTAAAAATAAGATGTGACGGCCAGTCACTGAAACATAGACTCATCGTTCGCAAAGGGCCGTGAGATTTTCGAAACGGTCGTGGAAACTGATGCAACGGAGCAGGCAGCCGCGCTGCAGAGGGATTACGGTTAAGATGAGGGACAGCAAGCCCGCGTTCAAGCACAAGCTCAGAACGTTCAACCTGATCGACGAATACACACGCGAGTGCCACTGCATTCACGCGGACCGGGCAATCAAGGCTGCCGATGTACTCGCTCTATTACAGGAGGCTATCGCACGGCACGGACCACCGAAGTATATCCACAGCGACAACGACCCGGAGTTCATTGCCAAGGTGATCCAGACCTGGCTATGGAACAACCACATCCAGGCGATCTATATCGAACCGGGCTGTCCTTGGCAGAACGGCTATGCGGAAAGCTTCAACGGACGCTTTCGCGCCGAATGCCTGAACCGGGAACTGCTTTGCACCTTGAGTAAGAGTCGGGCCAGTATTTGCAGACTGGCGGAGCTACTTACAATGATGAGCGACCGCACCGTTCGTTTGGCTTGCAAACCACAGCGAAGTTCGCTGAAAATCAACTTGTCGAGGGCCCCAGCTCCGGTCGGCCTACGGCCTCCCTACGCCGGAGCCTTCAAGAGAAACAGAAGAAGACAGAAAAACCGAAACCAACGGAAACTGTCTCATTTGCTTTGGGCTAAATCGCGGGGTCCAACCAATGCTTCTGGAGCCACAAAGCGGAGGTGAGTGGGATCCCGACTCTCTCGAACAGATGTTGGACCATGTGATCCACGTGAATCCTGACGTTGATGCGAAGCGGATCTATTGCGTGGGATACAGCATGGCGGCAAGGGAACCTGGGAGTGGGCGATGGTGGAAGACAAAGATTCCAGGCCTCGAGCGGAGGGAATCCCGGCGATGGAGAAGGCCCTCAAGAAGCTGGGTTCAACCAAGTGAAGATCTCGGTGTTCGAAGGGGCCAATCACGCAACCGCCGCCGGGCGCTCCAAGGATGAACCGGGAGTGTGGGATTGGTTGTTCTCTTGGAAGCGAGAATGAGCCGATGGTGGAACGATTGCAGATGCGGACTTTCATCTCAGGGCGCGGGGGGATCGACGCGAAATGTTCCCGTCTGAAAACCGGAGCCGGAGAACGGGTTTGTGAATCCGAAGAAGCCGTGATTCTGTCCCAGAAAATGGAGGGTCTGCTCAAGACTACCTTCGACGTTGTCCTCCAGGAAAAACCTGCCGGTGAAGGGTCCGGGCTTGCCGTAGGTGTAGCTGCCCGCGCGGTTGATGTTGCCCGTGATATTCGTGATCGAGTAGTTCGACACGGAACGTAGCAGGGCGAAGCTGCCGCTGGTCGCAAATGGGGAGGCGCCGCCCGTCACGGTAAAGACGATGCGGTTGGTGCTGAGCATATCGGGAGCGAGATCGCCACTGAGCAAGCGATAGTAGCGCTGCCGGTTCGTCGCGGCGGAATCGCTGAGCATGGCGTTGCCGCCGCTCAGGGTGGCGTTGCCGACGCTCTCCCAGGCGGTGAGATTGGTGGAGGCTTGGACGATAAAGCGGGTGGTGCCAGCGCCGTTCAGCCGGAGGTTCGCCATGTTGTTCTGCAGGCTCAAGAGCTGGACGGTGCCGCGATCCAAGGGAGTGCCATACAAACGCAATTCCAGTGCGGAGATTCCGCCGGAGTAGTTGGTTCCGTTGTCCGCGATCTTGACCGTCCACTTGCCGGCGCCGTTCTCGCCCCAGTTGAAGACGCTCAGGAATTGGTGGTCGAAGTAGCCGCTTTCGCCATCGCGATGCGTTTCCGCGAGGGGACTGACCGTGCCGGCTGGCGAGATCAGGCTGATTGCCAGGTCCCCGACGCCGGTTTCTTCGGCATTCACCACCAGTTGCGCGTGTTCCACCCGCATGTTGATGCCGCTCATGTCGAAGATGTGGCTGCGGCCGTTGGTGTCCTGATTGGGAATGCTGAACACGAGATTGGTGGCGATGGCCGATGACTTGATCTGGGGTGGCAGATTGGTCCAATTGACCGCGAGGTGCACGGCATTGGAGACATTGATCAGGCCGGCACCAAAGTTCGGGTTGAACTGGAAACCGGCCGCGTTGGTGAGCCATTCGGAATTCGTGGGATCGTTCTTGCTCGCGCTGCGGATCAGGATCTCTTGCACGTCGCGCCAGCCGAGGGTCGATCTGGAATTCAAGAGGAGGGCGACGGAGCCAGCGACCATGGGCGCGGCGGAAGAGGTGCCGTTGAAGCCCTGGGTGTAATCATGGTTGTCGAGGTCGCCGAATTCGTCGGGAGTGCCGACAAAGCTGTTCGTGTTGTTGTAGCCGAACTGGTCGGTGGTCCGGTCGGTGGTTGTGGTTGCCGCCTGCCGGCCGTTGGATTCGCCGCCGGACGGCGCGCTGACGATCAGGCAGGCGCCGCGTTCGCTGTAGTCGGCGCGTTTGCCGAGATCGTTCAGCGCTCCCACGGACAAGGTGTAGATCGAGCTGTTGTAGCCTTCGTAGTTTGCGTTGTCGCCCTCCACCGCGCCGTTGCCACCCGCCCAGACCAGGATGGTGCCGGCCCCGCCGCGTCCGAGGGTGGCGGCGGTGCGGAGCGCGGCGCTGGCCAAGGCCCCCGGCATCGATTTGGTACGCCCGTCATCATTGGGTCCCCAGGAATTGTTGCTGACGTGGATCACGGTGTTGCTGTGGGCAATCGCTCCGCCTTCGGCGGCGTCCGTCTGGTCGGTCCCGATCAGGCGCACAGCCACCAGACTCGCTTCATAGGCCACCCCGGCGATGCCGATGCCATTGTCTCCGCGACCGGCGGCCACTCCCGCTACAGCAGTACCGTGAGAATCGTTCCTCGGATTTCCGGTAGACTCGTCCAGCCCCGCGCCGCCCGCCGCCGCGGGATCGGTGTCGCCATCCCGGTAATCATATCCGAGGGCGGTGTTCACGTTGGGCGCCAGGTCTGGATGGGTGTATTCGACGCCGTCGTCGACGATGGCGATGGTGATGCCTGCACCCCGGTAGGTGTCCCACACGTTGGTCACGTTGAGATCAACTCCGCGCGGGTTGCTGTATTGGCCGGTATTGAGGAGGTGCCACTGGTTGGTGAAATAGGTGTCGTTGGGCACGCGGCGAGGCCACATACGGCGGCCGAGCAAGACTTCGGAGGAACTGACCCCCGCTTGGTTCCGTAGAATTCGCGCCGTCCGAATCGCCTCCAGCGGCGAGGTCGCCTCCAGCAGGTAGTAACCGGGGGCGTAGTGAACCGGCTTGAGCGAATCGACTCCCGCCGCCACGGCCAGTGCCTTCCGGTCCGCGTTCGCGGCGAGTTTCACCCGGACCTGCCGGGTCACGGTACGGCGGGTCCATTCGCTACGTTGGCGTCCGCGCGGATAGATGATCAGCTCCTGTTGGCCGGTCAGTCCGGCTGGCGCGCGTGATCCTTCCGCCCTGGTGACCAGGTCAAAAGACTGCGCACGTCCATTTACCCGCAAGGTGAGTTCTGTCGCAGCGACCGCACCAAGCGACCATCCAACCAGGCCCATTCCACAAATCACCCGGCTGAGGGTTGCCGGCCTCAACGTCCCGATTAACTCCATATTCACTCGAAACCAATATGTATCTGCCCCGCTCAATGCAATGTTAATCGTCTCATTTGCCAGTCGCTAAATCCCGGAGATGCTGGCGCGACCGCCGCAAGGTCTCGGAATCGTGCCGACAAGCGCAATCCGCATACTTCCGGGTTGGATCCGTCGTTTGATTCTTTCTTGGATTCCAGCAAGGTTTGACCGTCCCATGAGAGCATTTTACATAGCCAGTTTGTATCTTTGTGCCGTGGGTATTCAGTCCGCACAGGGGCCTGCAAGAACGGCGGCCTACGATCCGATCCGGGCGGCGGCAGATGAAACGCTCAGACGGGCGGAGAGGCGGACGTTGGCGGATCTCGTCCTCAAGCGGTCGAAGGAACATCGGAAATCGAAACGACATGTTTCGGCCGCGTTGTAGGGAAGGTAGGGTAGAGGGGCGGTCATTCTTATGAGTTGTGGGATCTCAATGCGCGGCAGCGATAAATCACATCAGGTTTGAAACATTATCGAGTCGGTTTGAGACACCTGTAGGAATCCGCTCACAAATCGTTCCTGAGATTGGGCGGGTCGCGACAAGGACCTGAACGGGGACTTGAATAACTTGGCCGGATTGCTTCGGTGGGGAGTTCGACCTCTAATCGAGATTGTGATGGATCAGCCGGGGATTACCCAAACCCACGCTCTGGGCTGTTCAATCCTATGCGAGTGAGCAGTTATTCAACCACGTGCTCACGAGCCTCTTTTCCAAATTTGCCAGATGGCAGATTTGAATCGGAGTGCAGAGGGGGCTGATATGTTCCAATCCGGCGCCTGGTTTGTGCCGTAAAGCAGGTCGCAGGAAGCTGCTGCCGACCATTTGATGCGGAACGACGCTAAGGAGATCGACCGGTAAAACCAAGGCCCAGCAAGGACCCATAAACTGACGAAGAGCATCCGATCTAGAAACGCCAGGTAGTAAATCCGTAAAAGCAGGAGGGCCCACCCCAGAAAGGGCCCCATGGGGGGTAGGGGGTAGAGGGCCTGAATGAACAGCCGGGAGTTGCCCCGAGATCCGCAATACCTTATAGGGGTGTTGAACCCTTATTAACTCTGTCGGCGGTTGTCCGGTGTCCGGTTTGTGTCCGGTTTGTGTCCGGTTTGTGTCCGGTTTGTGTCCGGTTTCGGGTGGCGGATGGTTGGCGAGGGGATCGGGCAATGGTGAAAAAAGGGCCAATAACCCTGTTCGCCGATCGTGAAGCGCCCAACTCGGCAGACTGTAAATCTGCTGGCTATGCCTTCGCGTGTTCGAATCACGCTCCCACCACCACTTTCCCTTCCCGTGTGGTTTCCAACCATCGGGTTGGGCTGTCGCCCCTTTGCTTTCAACTTCGGGTCCGGTTTCCACGTTCCAATCTATTCTCGAACTACCCGGAGGAAGTTCGCTGCGCCCTGAAGGGCTGGACTCGTCGCCGGCACGGTCAAGCGGCCGGCGCTTTGATTGGCGACGCCGACAACGACGGTAAAGAGTGCCGAGAGGCTCGGTGAAAAAAGTAACTTCAGCTTGGCGCTGTTGTGTGCGTCCGTCGCAATCACGATGTTGCCACTGAGATCTCTTGAGGAAGACAGAATGTTCAATTCGAGGGCGACGAATCGGTTTTCGATACCGAATAGGAATCCGGCCGCATCGCGGCTCTTCTGAAAGACAAGACCGGGAAGGGGCCTTGAGAAAGCGTAGGAATCCACCCGAGGGGCAGATTCCAGGAAGCGAACGCTGGTCAGGTTGTTGCTTCACAGTTTGAGGCTTCTGAATTCAAAACAATCTAGTTGCCGGGTCTCCAACCAACATCCACATCTCCAGATGTTCCTTCCTCTGTTCGAGGAGAGAGAGTGTCCCCTTGGAGCCGTCAAATTGGTCGAACGCGAAAAAGTGTGGGCCGTTCAATTCTCCCGTGGCAATGGCTTTCTGAATTCCTACAAACCATTCCCCGGCAGTCTTGGGAGGATGCTCAGTCATGAGCCCCACCAGACCCTTCGAGGCCAGGTAGCCAATGGCGGCGTGGCTTTCACCGGTGGCGCCAATGAATGCGATCGGGCCGCCTTTCGCCAGTACGCTCTGGTAACCGACAGCGTTGTCTTTCTGCAAACAGTAGCAGCCACAGCTGACAAACAATCCACGTTGATCGGAGGCCGATAGCGTCTTCCAGCTGCGGCTTCGAAAGGAGCGACGTATATGGCCCTCCAATGTCCCCACACCCCCATCCGCCCGGCAGAGCATGTAGGCATGCGAATGACCAAAGTAGCCACCGACATCGTAGGGTTGAGCGAGTTCTGCGCGGAATTTCGTGGGAAAAACCTGGGGTGTGCACGCGAATGGATGTCCAGGCACGTCAGCAGCGCCTGAGGTTTTCCAAGATCCATGGGCCATTCCCAGCAACTGTCCCGTGAGGGTGGAAACCAGCATATCCGCTGCTGGAACGCGTTTCGAACTTGCCGGGTTGCCGATCAACAGAATTCCGTTTCGGTTCGTGATCCGACTGCTCCATGAGTGTTCGAAGGCGAGGATTCTGCGAATCAACAGATCTGCTTTTTCGATTGTATCAGCCGGGATGCGCCCGACCGGGAACAACGGGGTGCAATCGCTTCCACGCATCGCCAGACGGCTATCCGACGGAATTCCCACCATTCGATGATACCGTCCCTCGGCGCCTGGATGAGAGCTGCGTTTTCCCACTACCACTAGGCCGTCGCGTTTCCGATGTCCCAAATTTAGGTTGCTGACGACTTGTCGGATGGCCGCGGCGTTGGCACCAGGCAGGTGTTTGACGGTGTATCCCTGCTGAGAGCGTAGCTCCATCAAGGGCTTCAGGTTCGCCGCCAGTTTTTCTGGATAGGCTATGACCCAACGTGGCGTTGCCTCCGAATCCAACTCGGCCCAAGAGCTGGGGTAATGCCATTTGAGTGCTCCCGAGGCGAAACTCGCGAGGAGCGTCGAGAATATCAGACAGAGGCATCGGGAATTCGCATTCATCCTTCTGGGGACCCTTTAACCGAGCCTTTGGGCTGTCAAGTGGGGCATTGCCAATTCGGAGATAAGTGGACATGCTCAGGTTTGCCGATGGCTGAGCGGATGATTTCGGATGAATTGACAGAGCCGGACGCGACGTTGGATGTGACGTTGCGGCCACAGATCTTTGACGACTTCACCGGGCAACCGAAGGTGAAGGAGCGCTTGCAGATCGGGGTGGAGGCGGCGAAGCAGCGGGGGGACGCGATCGATCATATTCTGCTCTCCGGGCCACCGGGATTGGGGAAGACGACGCTGGCCAACATCATCGCGAAAGCGATGGGGACGAATCTCAAGTGTACTAGTGGGCCGACGATTGAGAAGGCGGGGGATCTGGCAGGTCTGCTGACAAATCTGGAGGAAGGGGATGTACTTTTTATCGATGAGATCCATCGTTTGCAGAAGACGATCGAGGAGTATCTGTATCCGGCGATGGAGGATTTTCAGTTGGATATCATTATCGACCAGGGTCCGAACGCGCGGAGTGTGCGTTTGAATCTGCCGCGCTTTACCTTGATCGGGGCGACGACGCGGAGTGGCTTGTTGACCTCGCCGATGTTGACGCGTTTTGGGATTCGGGAGCGTTTGGATTATTACCAGAGCGAGGATCTGCAGGGGATCGTGTTGCGGGCGTCGCGATTGCTGGACGTAATCGTGGATTCAGACGGCGCGCGGGAGATTTCGAATCGCAGTCGGGGAACGCCGCGGATCGCGAACAACCTTTTGCGGCGCGTGCGTGATTACGCGCAGGTGAAGGGGAATGGCAAGATCGACAAAGATACGGCCGACAAGGCGTTGGGGATGTTGGAGATCGATGAGCGTGGGCTCGACGAAATGGACAAGCGGATCCTCGAGACGATCATTGTGAAATTTGGTGGCGGACCAGTGGGCATTGGTTCGCTCGCGGTCGCGGTCGGTGAAGAGCGGGATACCTTGGAGGAGGTTTACGAGCCGTACCTGATCATGGAGGGCTACCTGAATCGCACGCCGCAAGGGCGGGTGGCCACGGAGCTGAGCTACCGGGCGCTGAATTTGTCGGGTCACCTGACCGCGCAGCAGCAAGGGCGACTGCTTTAGTCCCGCTTCGAGTCCGACTTCTTCCTGCGCGATCAATCGGATTCACTCAATTTACCGCCGATTACGTACGAATTCTGTCTTGTGACTGCCGGAATTGAGGCAGTTAATCGAGACATGAACCTGCGAACGAATTCCTCAGCCGTCTTGGCCCTCCTCCTGGCCGGGACAATCTCAGCGTTATCCCAATCAGCGGATCAGCAACTTGGCTTTGCCCAGCATCTGCAACGCAGCGGAGACGCTCCCTTTGCCCTGCTTGAATTCAAGCGCTTCATCTATTTGCATCCCAAGGATCAACGCGCTGCCTCGGCGCATCGGGATGTCGCCGACCTTTACTTCGGCTATTTCAAAGACGTCGATTCCGGCAAGGCGGCGCTGGCCCAGTTGCTCAAGGACTTTCCCAAGAGCAAGGAGGCACCCGGAGCACAGGAGACGTTGAATCTGTTGTCGCTGTATCGGGGGGGGCAATCAGACTCTCCTGCTCGATTACCTGGAGGGCTCTCGGCTGGCACGTAGCGGAGATGCCAAGGGAGCCGTTGCCAAGCTGTCTGCCTTCGCCGCCAAGTCGCCCGATCAGAAACTGGCTGCGATCGCCCTTTTGAAGGCCGGCAAGCTGCAAGTTACTCCGCTGAACAAACCGGCCGATGCCATTAAACTTTTTGAGCAAGTGGTTCAGCGACAACCGAACAGTCCTGAGTATTTCGAGGCTCTGTATGAGACTGGTGCTGCGTGGGAGAAAATCAAGGGTTCAAACAGCAAGGCGATGCAGGCCTACGGCCTTGTCGCGGCGAGGTCGAATCCGTTTCAGAAACAGGCCCAAGCGGCGATCGCCCGCCTGCAACGGCAACAGAACCTGCCGAAGCGACAGTTCGACGCCAAGCTGGCAGGTCAGTTCAAGGCGATCCGAACCGATTACCCGTCCGATACCATGATCGTCACGGTGGAGGTTC
>JBMYQZ010000140.1:0-10010 GCA_049601855.1 Limisphaerales bacterium
CGTTAAATGTTGAGCGGCGGTTTATAGGGACGTCCGTCGGGACTGTCAATGAGATGGCGAGGAATCCGGGGCTGGAGTGCGACGGTGGGAATTGCTACATCTTCGCCCATGACGAAAACTCCCATCAATCCTCCCAATGCCGCGCCGGCGGTTGGTCCCTACAATACCGCCGTGCGGGTCGGTGATCTGTTGTTCTGTTCCGGTCAGATTCCGCTCAATCCGGAAACGAGTGAAATGGTGACGGGGGAGATCGAGGCGCAGGCGACTCGGGTGTTGGAAAACGTGGGGATCATTCTCCAACATGAAGGACTCGGGTTCGAGAACGTGGTGAAGGCCACCGTGTTTCTGACGAATATGGCCGACTTTGCCATGGTGAATGAGGTTTACGGGCGCTACTTCAAGGAGCCGTATCCCGCGCGGGCGGCGGTCGGGGTGGCGGAGTTGCCGAAGGGGGCGAATGTGGAGATCGAGGTCTTGGTCCACTATTGAGTGAGCACGGGACCGCTCACTCACGCTGCTGCTACGGAAGAGGAGATTACTGGCCCTAAGAAAGGCGTTTCAACTCAGCCTGAGTCATTTCCTTGATCATCTGGTGGAAAGTGATCTCGGGCTCCCAGTTAAGCAGGCGCTTCGCCTTTGATGGGTCTCCGACCAGGCGTTGCGGCTCAGCGGGACGCATGAAGCGTTGGTCTTGCCGGACGTAGTCGATCGGGTCGAGATCGACAGTGCGAAAGGCAATGTCGACGACGTCCTGCACGCTGTGGAGTTTGCCGGTGGCGAAGACGTAGTCCTCGGCCGTCGCGTGGCTGAGCGAGTGCCACATGCCGCGGACGTAGTCCTTGGCGTGTCCCCAGTCGCGCTTGGCGGAGGTGTCGCCCAGGAGAAGTTCTTCCTGCTTCCCGAGTTTGATGGCGGCGGCGGCGCGACAGATCTTGCGGGTTACGAAATTCTCTCCACGACGCGGGGATTCGTGGTTGAACATGATGCCGTTGACCGCGAACACTCCGAAGGTGTTGCGATAGATCTGCACCATGTTCGTGGCGAAGGTCTTGGCGGCCCCGTACGGATTAACCGGACGAAAAGGCGTGGCTTCGCTTTGCGGCATCTCTTCGGGTTTACCGAAGACTTCGCTGGAAGCGGCGTGAAAGAAGCGGGGGACCTTGTCGAGATCCTGGATCATCTCCAGGATCCGCAGCGTGGACATGCCGGTCATGTTGCAGGTGGACTCGGGAATCTCGAAGCTGAGTCCGACGTGGCTTTGTCCGGCGAGGTGATAAACCTCATCCGGCGCTGCGCTGATCATGATGCGACGCAGCGTCGTTGTGTCGTCGAGATCGGCGTAGTGTAGGAACAGGCGTTTCCCGTAGACGTCTCCGTCGGTGTAGAGGTCGTTCAGACGTGAGCGATCCAAGGAACTCGTGCGACGAACAATGCCGTGCACCTCGTATCCGTTCTCGAGCAGTATCTCGGTCAGGTAGGAACCGTCCTGACCCGTAATTCCGGTGATGAGTGCTTTGGGCATCGCTGCTCCTGATTCTCAGTCGTCGTGATCGCTGACTTTGCCGGCCATCTGGTCACGCAGACGCTTGTGATCGGCGTCGACCATCAATTTGGTGAGTTCCTCAAACTTGACCTTGGGTTCCCAGCCGAGCTTTTCCTTCGCCTTGGTCGGATCGCCGATGAGCAGATCGACTTCGGCGGGGCGGAAGTAACGGGGATCAATTTCGACGTAGTCCTGGTAATTCAGGCCGACGTGTTCAAAAGCCACTTCGAGGAATTCGCGGACGGAGTGTGTTTCACCGGTGGCGACCACGTAATCATCGGACTCATCCTGTTGGAGCATGAGCCACATCGCTTCGACGTATTCCTTGGCGAATCCCCAGTCGCGCTTGGCGTCCAGGTTACCGAGGTAGAGTTTCTTCTGCAGTCCCTCTTTGATGCGGGCGACGGCGCGGGTGATCTTACGGGTGACGAACGTTTCGCCGCGGCGAGGTGATTCGTGGTTGAACAGAATCCCGTTGCTGGCGTGCATGCCGTAGGACTCGCGGTAATTCACGGTGATCCAGAAGGAATAAACCTTGGCGCAGGCATAAGGGCTGCGTGGATAGAAAGGCGTTTCTTCTGTTTGCGGCACTTCCTGTACTTTGCCGTACATCTCACTGGAGGAAGCCTGGTAGAAGCGCGGTTGGATGCCCGTTTCGCGGATCGCTTCCAGCAGTCGCACCGTTCCCGTCCCATCGACGTCAGCCGAATACTCAGGGGCGTCGAAACTCACACGGACGTGGCTTTGCGCGCCGAGGTTGTAAACTTCCTCGGGTTCAATCTTGCCGATCAGGCGAGCGATGCCGCTGGCGTCCGAGAGATCCCCGTAGTGGAGAAACATGTTGGCGCTGTCGACGTGTGGATCTTGGTAGATGTCTTCCAGTCGGCTGGTGTTAAAAGTACTGGCGCGGCGGATGATGCCATGAACTTCATAACCCTTTTCGAGAAGAAGTTCTGCCAGATACGATCCGTCCTGCCCGGTAATGCCCGTAATCAAAGCTCTCTTAGCCATTAGTCGGCGGCAGAATGCGAGAACGCCGAATTCTCCGCAAGTCCAGAACGCGGCGAAAAGCCTTACTAGAGGTCGGTTTTTCCCCTAGCAAGATCCCCTGGACGATCGGATGCGGGGTTGTGCGGCAAGGTGGCGCTGCTACCATTCGGTGCATGCGAAAGCTGATTCAATCGCTCTTTCTTGGGGTGGTCTTTGTCGTCGGTGCCAACGCGGCGCCGAGCACGGAGGGCCTGAAGGATCTCGATTCCGTGAAGGCGCTTTCGAAACGCTTGATGCCTTCATTGGTGGTGGTGAGCACCTTGGATCATGCGGGTGATGTGGAGACTTCGGGGACCGGTTTCGTGGTGGACAAGGATGGGATCGTGGCGACGAGCCTGCACACGATTCCGGAGGGGCGGGATATTCGCGTGAGCTTTGCAGACGGCAAGGAATTGAAGGTGGAATCGGTCTACGCCTTCGATCGGCCGACGGATCTGGCGCTGTTGAAGATTGAGGCGGACGACTTGAAGGCCTTGAAATTGGGGGATTCAGACGAACTGGAACAGGGAGAGCAGATTGTGGCGATCGGGCATCCGCGCGGACATTCTTTCAGCGTGGTGGAAGGTGTGGTTTCGGCGCGGCGCGATTTTGATTTGTTCAAGGACATGATCCAACTTGCGATGCCCACCGAACAGGGGAACAGCGGCGGACCGATTGTCGATCGCAATGGCACGGTCTATGGAGTGGTGGCGATGAAACACGCCTTCGAACGCAATCTCGGATTCGCCATGCCGATCAACGCCGTGAAGCCCCTCCTGGAGAAACCCAACCCGATTCCGATCAAACGCTGGGCGACAATCGGGCGGGTCAACGAACATCACTGGACGACGGTCTACGGCGCGCGCTGGAGTCAGCATGCCGGCCGCATTTATGTGCAGTCGCCGGGGGATAGCTTCGGTGGTCGGTCGCTGTGCATTTCCGAGAGTGAAGTCCCCGAGCGTCCTTATGAGGCCGGAGTGTGGGTGAAGCTGGACGACGAAAGTGGCGCGGCCGGCCTCACGTTTGAATCGAATGGCGAGGCGAATCACTACGGTTTCTATCCGACGGGAGGAAACATGCGTCTGACTCGCTTCGAAGGTCCGAGTGTCTGGGACTGGACGATCCTGCAGACCTTTCCTACGAAGCATTATCGTCATGGTGATTGGAACCACATGAAAGTCCGGGTCGAGAAGACGGGCATCAAGTGCTATGTCAACGACGCCCTCGTCTACGAGTCCAACGACGTGAAGCTCAAGAACGGTAAGGTGGGGCTGGCCAAGTTTCGGCACACCAAGGCGGTGTTCCGTGGGTTTCAAGTCGGCAAGAAAATTGATTCGACCGCCGTCTCCCCAGAGGTGGCCGAATCGATCGGGGGCGAGTTGGACGAATTGAAGGCGAAGGGCTCTCCCATCGGAAAGTTGATCGAGGGGCTGAAACGACATGGGTCCAATTCGCGCACCGTCCTTTATGACCGGGCCAAGGAATTGGAACGGGAGGCCGTTCGTTTACGCGAACTCGCTGACCTCATTCATACCCGGAATATTGGAGATCAATTGGTGGTTGAGCTGGGTAAGCCGGAGAAGGATATCGACCTGTTTTATTGCACCTTGCTGCTCTCGAAGAATGACGACACCGATCTCGATATCCCGGCTTATCGTCGGATGTTGGAGGTGATGGCGGAGGAAATTCTTGAGCGCATTCCGAGCAAGGCGTCCAATACCGCCAAGCTGGAGGTCCTCAATGAATATCTGTTCAAGGAGAATGGTTTTCACGGCAGCCGGATGGATTATTACTCGCGCCAGAACAGCTACATGAACGAGGTGCTCGACAATCGTCACGGACAGCCGATCACATTGTCCGTCCTGTATCTTGAGTTGGCGCATCGTGTAGGGATCAAGGGATTGAGTGGCGCGAACATTGATCGGCACTTCATGGTGAATTATCTGCCGGAAGGGAAACCGGGCCGGTTGATTGATGTCTTCGAGAACGGCAGCATACTCAGCGATTCGGAAAGCCGACTCCGCCTCTCCTTTGAGGACCCGGTGCCGGCCAAGAAGCGTGAAATTCTCGCCCGCATTCTCCGTAACCTGATCACCTCCTCGCCCCAGGAAGAGGATCGTCAGGCACGTTACGTGGAATTGATCGTTGAAGTGTTGCCGGAGTCATCGTGGGATCGCGTGGCCCGGGCTTCTTCCCGGTGGCAAAGTGGCAACGCCGAAGGTGCGAGAGAGGATCTCGTCTGGTTGCTGGAACACGATGCCCGCGGGGTGGACAAGCGCAAGGTGCGATCGCTGTTGTTGGATATCGAGCGTGCCAGCCGCGAAGAGGAATGATCAGTTAGACCGGTCGAAGTGTCGGTGGGGACGATAACCGGGGAATTCAGGCTGCGGAAACTGTTGCTTCACCTGACCCGGGCGCATGTTTCGGCGAATCGGCGTGATTCCGAAATCAGTGCCAAAACTCGCGGGCGGCACGTTGGTACCGATCAGGTCATAGATCTCCGGCTGCAACTTGTAGATGTTCAAGCCTGGAGGGAACTGTCGCCAGATATCATAGGCCGCACCGGGTTTGCCCTCTTCGATTAAGATCTGCATCTCCAAGGCGAAGCGATTCATTTCGCGTCGGGCCGCCTTTTCGAGGGCGTTGGCGTAGTGGTTTACCTGTTGAAGCGCATTTTCCTGGATCTGCAAACTCGGAGCGCGGCGATGGGCGGAGATGAAATTCAACATGTTCGCCCGATGATCGGTGGGGTTGCGGGAAGCGTAATCGACCGCTCGTTTCATCAACTGTGCTCCGGAGGCGTCACCCGGTCCTCCGAGATTGCGCGGGGAAATCTTGATGGGGTCGCCGGTGGGAAGATAGTAGTTAACCGATTCCTGCATCGTCCGGGAGGGGAACAGAACGCCGATGATGGACGCCGGCAAGGACGGAAGTTTTTTTCCGTCACCACCGAGCAGGAAGGTGATCGCGTCGAGTTCCTGTTGGCGGGCTGGAAGCGGCGGATTGGTCGGTTTTTGGTTGGTGGCGATGGTAGACGGAGGGGCATTGGCAACGAGCGTGTTGGTGGATGATACGTTATCGGTAGCTGCTTGCGGTGACGGTGATAAGGGAGCCGGGGTGGTGAATTTCTGGATGGCGAATACCAGCAACACAACCGCAGCGAGACCCAATGCGATGGGGGTCCAGGGTTTGGCGGGTTTCTCGTTGTTGGCCGGGACAGCATTGGCGCTTGGAAATGCCGATGGACCGATCGAAATGTCGGACGGCTCAGTATCTGACATCTGATCGAAGAGTTCCCGAATCTGCGAGTTGGACTTTGCGGGCGTGATCGTGACCAAGCGGTTGCCCTTCACGAGGCGCAGGTCCTCCAATAACTCCTCGTAAGTCTGATCACGATCATCGGGTGCCTTGGCTGCCATCTTGCGGATCAGTCGCTCGAGTTCAGCGGACAGTTCCTTGCCCAGATCTTTGCCGGATGGGAGCGGTTGTTCTGCATGTGCCCGCGCGAGGAGATAAGGCGAGGTGGCGGAGTAGGGGCGACGGCCGGTGACCAGCATCAACAGCGTGATGCCGAGCGAATAGATGTCCACGCGATGGTCCACGTGGCAGGCGTCCTTGGCCTGTTCCGGTGCCATGAAATGTGGCGACCCCATGCCCGTGCCGGTCAGTGTCATCGACGTTTCTTCCTCCAGAATTTTGGCCAAACCGAGGTCGGCCAGTTTCACCTGTCCCTTTCAGGTGATGAGAATGTTCTCCGGCTTGACGTCGCGATGAACGACAGATTGCGCGTGGGCTTCTTGGAGAGCCTCGGCGACATGGAGAACGATTTCAATTGCCTGCTCCTCGGGTATGGCATCGTCGCGCTTCAGCCGTTGGGAGAGGTTCTCTCCGTCGACGTGCTCCATGGCGTAGTAGTAAACGCCGCTCTGTTCGCCGATGTCGTAGACTTGGATGAGGCTGGGATGATTGATCGAGGCGGCCGCCCGAGCCTCGCGTTTGAAGCGTTCGAGGAAGATCTCGTCCTTGGCCAGTCGATTGGCGAGGACCTTGATCGCGACCTTGCGATTGAGCTTCTGTTGGACGGCTTCATACACCGCGCCCATTCCGCCCTCACCGATTCGCGCGATAAGACGGAAATCACCCAGCTGCAATGGCACGCCATCTATTTGTGCCGACTCGTTTCCCACAAGTCGTGGAATAGCATAACGCGCGCCACCGAATTTTCGATCTTTTTTGCGAGGTCGTCACGGAAGCGACACAACGATTCTCGTTGAACGAGCCCGCGAACAAACCTAACGTCGGCTCACTTCCTCGAATGCTATGAGTGCGGAACCGAAGAAAACATCCGAAGGGGGTGACTTCAATTTTGGGAATGTCCTGGTCTACAGCGCGGCGTTTGTGATCGTCATCGCCGGCCTGCAGGCGGCTGCTTCCATCCTCGTTCCCGTGTTGCTGGCGGTGTTTATCACCATCGTACTCACGCCGGCCTACTTCAAACTTCAACAGTGGATGAGCCCCACGATCGCGCTGACCTTGCTGATCTTCGGCTTGGTCATGGCCAGTTTCGGCATGGTCGCCCTGGTGAGTAATTCGGTCGAAGAGTTCACTGAGAACAAGGACGTGTATCAAACCAATGTCACCGTGCATGTGAACCGGATCATGAGCATGCCGTTGGTCCAGAAGTTGACCGGTGCCGGGCAGACGAATTCGGTCAGCACCAACGCGGTGGTGACCAATCTGGTGTCCACCAACGTGGTGAGCACGAATGTTCCTTCGACCAACGGAGTCGCGGTGGGCGACGTTGTCGGAGAGAAGAAGATGCCGGAGAAGGCCGATGACGGCGATAACGAGAGCTTTGACTTGGCGGCGATGTTGGAGAGCCAGTTGAAAGACAATACCTCCAAGGTGCTCAACTACGCGGGGGTCGCCGCGGGGACCGTGGGGGCGATGTTGGGGAACACCTTCCTTATCGTGATGATCGCCATCTTCCTGCTGCTCGAAGCGGCGTTCTTGCCGAAGAAGATCAAGAATCTTCCAGGTATGAATGACGAGACTTGGGGCCGTCTTACTGCCGCCGTGGTAGGGGTTCGGCAATACACCGAGCTCAAGACGCTCTTGAGCTTGATGACCGGTTTCCTGTGTTGGGCAATGTTGGCCTGGATGGACGTTCAATTTGCGATCCTGTTCGGACTACTGGCGTTCATTCTCAATTACGTTCCGAATATCGGTTCTTTGATTGCGGCTGTGCCGGCGGTCTTGATCGCCTGGGTCGGGGCGTCACCTGAAGACGGACTGCAACAGGCCGCGATTGTGGCGATCGGCTACGTCGCCATCAACACGGTGGTCGGCAATATCATCGAGCCAAAGGTGTTGGACAAAGGCCTCGGTCTCTCTGCTTCGATCATCGTGGTGACGATGGTGTTCTGGGGCTGGGTGCTGGGACCGGTGGCAATGCTGCTTTCTGTCCCCTTGACCATGATTGCGAAGATCGCGTTGGAGGCGAGCAACGACACGCAATGGATTGGAGCAATGATGGGGTCGGAAGATGAGGCCGCCCCGCCCGAGAAGGCAGCGGTAGAGGCGGAAGCGGAGTGATTTGCGATTGTTGAATTTCGATATGTGAGGTGCTGGTCACGAGTCCTTCGAAAGTCAACAACCACCAATCATCAATCTTCAACCGTCCCCTCTTCCGCAAGTCCCATCTCCTTCGACATCGCTTTCTCAACCGTCTTTGAAATCACGTCGAGTCGGCCAAGAATGCGGAAGTAGCGGGATGGGAGTCTGTCCAACACGAAGCTGCCTTCAATACGGGCCTTCTCAACCTGGTTTGAACTGTTGTTCTCAGGTTTGGTGTATTGGGAGATCATGATCTCACCATCGACGTGCGGGAACGGATGCTTCACACGGGAGTTGTGTTTCTCAATCTTGAAGACGTTATGGAGGACCTCGGCGGCGAGTCGTTCGATTTGCGTTCCGAGTTCTTCGGTGACCCCGCCATCCTGGGCGACTTCCAACAGGAGTTGGAGACCTTCGAAACGGCAGCGCAATTGGTCGAATTCCTCGTGCGTGCGGCCGAAGGCGGCAATGGCGGCGGTTTGTCGAGCGGCGTCGGCGCGTAGCTCGGCGGCGTTCTCGAAGTAGCCGGTGTAGTCGTTGTCGTTGAGAATCAGCAGATTGGCAGTGAAGCGAAGTTTCGCCCAATCGCGGATCTCGCTGAGATGCTCGGTCGCCTTTTCCATCTTGCGGGCGGCCTTTTTGCGAACTTCGATGGCGGATTGATGATCGGCTTTCGGCAGGTCGAAGGCCTTGGCCTTGAATTGGATGCGAGAGAGCGTGAGATTAAATGGCGAAGCGGGCGTTGAACCATTGCGCCCATGCCTCCTGGTGTTGTTCGAGCATGAGGGCGTATTCTTCGGCCAATCGCTTCACTTCGGTCTGAGCGTTTGCTGCCGAGGTGTTGTCGGAGCGGTTCACCGACGTAGGAGCCGTAGCCGAGGATTACGTTGTCCTCGACGCCTTTCCCAGATGGAACTCGGTGACGGAGGAATCGATGTCGGTGAGACTCGTCTCCGTATAGTTGAGATTGATCTTGAGAACGCCGTTCGCCAATTCCACATGGTCCTGCGCGATTGCACGCAGCTGATCCGCCAATTGCCCACCATCCTGTTTGCTCATAACCTACTTGGTCTAAAATTCCGAGGCCAGAGGGCGAGGCCGGTTTGTCAAGCGGCCCGCCGCCGAAGATTCACTTGACCCGCGCACGGGCATTCTCAAACCTCCAGCCCCAATGACACACAACGCAATCCGGCTCGTCTGGGCACTTGTCCTGGCATCGAGCTTAACGCTACAGGCGGATGAAACGGAGAAGGCCGTCATCCAGATTTTTACCGCCGGCCAACGGCCCGATTGGAGCCGACCGTGGCAATTTGGTTCCGTGCGGCGCAGTTCGGGCAGCGGCTTCGTGATCAAGGGACGCAAGATTATGACCAATGCCCACGTCGTGGGGTGGGCGCGACAGATCCTGGTGAAGCGTTACCAGGATCCGCGGCTCTATGTGGCGCGGGTGAAGTTCATTGGACACGACTGCGACCTGGCCTTGTTGGAAGTGGACGATTCACTTTTCTTCGATGGAATTGAGCCGCTCGATTTCGGTGAACTGCCGAAAGTCCGCTCGACGGTGGTGACTTACGGTTATCCCGCGGGTGGGGAACAGATTTCCTTCACCCGTGGCGTGGTTTCCCGCATCGAGATGCAGACCTACGCGCATATCGGCAATCGTTCCTTGCTCGGCGTTCAAACCGACGCCGCCATCAATCCGGGCAACAGCGGCGGACCGCTCGTCAACCTCCGCGGCGAGGTCGTCGGCATCAACACGGCCATCGCCTCACGCAGCGGCGGCTACGCGGGCATCGGCTTCGCCATTCCCGCGAAGATGGTT
>JBMYQZ010000141.1:0-10004 GCA_049601855.1 Limisphaerales bacterium
CGATGCGAATGCCCGCCTTGTCGAAGTAAAAGCTCGCGCGACCCTTTTCGGACCTGCCGAGCAACAGCGCCGTTTGGTCGATCCCGTCGATCGGCCGATCTGAGGGACTCTTAAAGCCAGCCAGGTTCGCGAACGTGGGCAGAAAATCAATCGTCGCCCAAACGGCATCGTTCACGCGACCGGCCGGCACCTTGCCCGGCCAACGCACGATACAGGGAGCCCGGTAACCGGCTTCGTAAGGCGAGCCTTTGCCGTTGCGCAAGGGCCCGGCCTCGCCCCAGAAGATCGAACCCTCAGGATGTCCTTTCTTCCGCTCATAATACTTTGGCTGGTTCCACGGGCCGTTGTCCGAGGTGTAAATGATCAGGGTGTTTTCGCGCAGGCCAAGCTCATCAAGTTTGTCGAGCAGGCGACCGGTTTCGTAATCAAACTCCTCCACCACGTCACCGTAAAGACCGCCGGCAGACTGGCCGCGAAACTTGGGAGAAGCGTCGATGATCGTGTGCATCATGGTGTGGGCGAGGTAGAGCGCGAAGGGCTTCCTGGGGTCGCGTTTCTGCTCCAGCCAAGCGATCGACCTGTCGGTGTACAGCCGGATCAGTTCGCCCATGTCATCGCTCGTACCCACCTCTTCGTTGTTCTCATGGAACCTCACGCGACCACCGTCGTTGGCGCCGAGCGGGCCGAAGTAATAGTCGAAGCCTTGCGCATTGGGCATGCGATCGATGATCGCGCGACGATTGGAGACATCCCACTTGCCGACGCACGCGGTTTGGTAGCCAACCTGGCGGATCAATTCAGCCCAGGTGATCTCATCCGCCGGCATGCTCCAGCCGTGGCTGAGCTGCGGATAACGACCGGTCAACAGAGCCGAGCGCGACGGACCACAAACGGTCTGCGAATAAAAGGAGGTAAAGCGCGTGCCTTCCGCGGCTAACTGGTCGAGTCGAGGAGTCTTGTTCTTCTTGTTCCCGTAACACGCCAGATCGGCGTAACCCTGATCGTCGGTGAAGATGACCAGGAGGTTTGGTGGAGCAGCATTCGCAGCGGCACCTACCAACAGCGCAACCAGGAGAGCCAGCTGCTTCATACGAAGCTCAGTTGGCCTTGGCCTCGCCGGGCTTGGCCGTGACGTCCATCTTCAGGACCACTTCCTTGCGAATCATATTGTCGGCTTGGCCCTTGTATTCCATGCCCCAATCGTAGCGATCGATGTGGAACTCGGCCTTCACCATCACGGCCTCGTCGGTGACGTTGATCGTCGCCGGAAAGGTGATCGACTTGGTCACGCCATGCATCGTGAGATCGCCGGTGAGATTCTGCTTCGCGGCATCTTCGGGCATCGGCGCAACTCCCGTCGCGGCGAAGGTGGCGGTGGGGAATTTCGGGACATCGAAGAAGTCCTCGTTCTTCAGGTGGGCAGTGAGTTTCGGCTTCTCGGTGGTAATGGAGCCGACGTCGATCACGATCTTGCTGCCTGCCGGTGAAAGCTTGCCGTCGACGACGTTCAACACTCCTTCAAACTTCTGGAAGCTGCCGGGTGTCTCGCCACCGGGAAGAAACTTGGAGGCAAGAAACTCCACCTTCGAATCGGCACTGATCACGTAAGCCTTGGCGGCCGATGCCGGGGCGGGTGTGTCAGGGGCGGACGGTTTGGCTTCATTGACCTTGGCGGCGTCAACCTTGTCGGCCGGATTGGAACAACCAACCATCGCAACGATGGCGAGCGAAAGAAATGCGTGCGTGATGTGCTTTTTCATTGTCTGGGTGGACGGCGAGTCTCGGGCAGATTGACGCCAAGTCAAGGGCGCTCATTCGACCGGATAGGGACCGTGCTCGAAGGTCTCGGAATGGTAGCCCTTGGCGCCGACATCAATCGCCAATTGGCTGCGGAAATCCCCGCCCTTTTTCAAGCGGTTGATGATCGACCGGAAATCGTGGATCGGCTGCCAGCCAAGATCCCGACGGGCAGCCGCGTTCACGTATACGCGCCCGACGTGATCAAACATCCGCCACTTGTGCGCGGCAAAGACCGTCTCATACTCGGGAATCAGGCGACGCACAACTGCCGGGGCATCGTTTCGCAACTCATCCAGGTCTGCCTGCGAGAACGGCGTTGTCGCGCTCACGATGTAACGCCCGAATCCGATCTCGGCCGCGCGCTGTTCCGCCGCCAGATGTGCGGACACGACATCCGCGATCTCGACTCGGCGAAAGAGAAATTCATTCACCTTCAGGTTGTCGCCCGAGAACTCTGAGCGCTGGTTCGGATCATCGTCCTCCTCCGGAAAGAATCTTGATGTCCTCAGGACAACGACTGGCAATCCGTGTCGCCGATGAAACAGGTGACACAGATCCTCCGCCGCCGTCTTGGTCACGCCGTAGATGTTCTTCGGCAACGGTTCAACGTCCTCTGTCACCCATACCGCCGGTTCGCCATCCTTTGGCTTCATCGCATCACCGAACACGCTGGTCGTGCTCGTGAAGATGAAGGACTTCACCCCGTTTTCGAGCGCGCCTTCCAACAGGTTCAAAGTCCCCGTGATGTTCGTATTCACAAACTCCTTTTTGCTGTGCGTGCCGACGTGCGGTTTGTGCAGGGTTGCGGTGTGATAGACCACGTCCACCCCCTGCAGGCATTCGCCCACCAACCGACGGTCCACGATCGAACCAAGCACCGAGGTATGTGGCGACTCCAGCAAATCCACCCCGACCACTTCGGTTTCTTGCGCGCGCAAAGTGCGGACCATCGCCTCGCCCAAGTGTCCCGAACTGCCTGTCACCAGTGCCTTCATCCGCGGCGAATCTGCGCGATCCCCACCAAGATTGGCCAGATTCTTTGAAAGAATCCGAAATTGCCCTCGTCAAGCTGTGTCGCTACAACGCACAGTTTTGCACCCAATGGACGTCATTGAACGCGACATCGCCGTCACTTGGCGGCACCAGATTCACTTCACCGAAGGGGTTTTTGACCCCGCGAATTCGCTGTTGAAGGATGTCATCATTAATGGTGGCGATCAGCCGCCGCACAAGATCTTCGTGGTGATGGACGAGGCCCTCACACACTTCGGCGTCGACCAGGCCATCGAGGAGTTCTTCGCCGCGCACGAGGAACTCGATCTCGTGCGCCCACCCATGATCATGGAAGGCGGCGAACGGGTGAAGAATTCCTACTTCCACGTTTCCGAGATTCACTCGCAGATCGACCGCTACCACATCGATCGACACAACTACCTGATCTGCGTCGGCGGCGGTGCCATTCTTGACATGGTCGGCCTCGCAGCCACAACCGCGCATCGCGGCATCCGCCACATCCGCATTCCCACGACCACGCTGTCGCAGGACGACTCGGGCGTCGGCGTGAAGAACGGCGTCAACGCCTTCGGCAAAAAAAACTTCGTCGGCACCTTCTGCCCGCCCTTCGCCGTCATCAATGATTTCAAACTCCTCGAGTCCCTCCCCGATCGCGACAAGCGCGGCGGTTACGTCGAGGCGGTGAAGGTGGCCTGCATTCGCGATCGCTCCTTCTTTGAATCCTTGGAGAAAGATGCCTCCGCGCTCGCCGCATTTGAACCGGAGCCGATGAAACGGCTGATCCATCGTTGCGCCGAACTGCACGCCAATCACATCGCCACCAGCGGTGACCCCTTCGAAATGGGCTCCGCCCGCCCTTTGGATTTCGGGCATTGGGCCGCGCACAAACTGGAACAGATTTCTGAGTACAAGATCCGTCACGGCGAAGCCGTTGCCGTCGGCATCGCCCTCGATGTCATCTACGCGATCCGCATGGGCTACCTGCCGAAGGACAGTGGCAACCGAATTCTGAGCCTCTTGCGGGCGCTCGGTTTCAGCCTCTTCGCGGTCGAACTCACGCACACCGATTCCGACGGCAACCTCCTCGTCATCGAAGGTCTCAACGAATTTCGCGAACACCTCGGTGGTGAACTGACGATCACCCTCCTCCGCGAAATCGGCGAAGGTTTCGAGACTCACGAGATGGACGTCGCCGTCGTACTGGAATCCCTCCGCGAGTTGGAGAAGCGCTTCAAGTAACGGGCGCACGCACTGAAGCCCCGTCCTTCCGGCATCCTGCCGGGAGCATAGACGCGTTGCTCGTTCCGTGCGCTTTCAGTCCGCTCCAAGCCTGTTTGCTCCCGGCAAGATGTCGGAAGGACGAGTCGCAGCGCGAATCATGCCTCACAGAGTCCTCGTTGCTCCGAGAGTCCCGTCATGTTGTCATAATCTCCACCTGCTACCTTGGTGACACGGATCCCGACATGCTGAAACGAACAACCCTTCTCACGCTCGCCACCTGCGCCCTTCTGGTCGCCCCGTTCTCTGCCAACGCGCAACGCCCGTCACGCGGCGGCTTCGGCGGTCAGGGCTCAATGCCTCGAGTCGGCGAAACCATGCCCGACGTCTCCGCCTTCGACAGCAACGGCAAACCCTTCTCCCTGCGACAGAAAACCAAAGGCCGTCACGCGGTGATCGTGTTCGGCTGTCTGACCTGACCACCTTTCCTGCGTAACGTCCCCGGTCTGGAGGCGGTTCATCAAGATTACAAGGCCGACGTCGATTTCTTCTTCGTCTACAAGGCCTTGGCTCACCCCGGCAAAGATGGCTACGTGCAGCCCTTCACGCTGAAGGAACGCCTCGCCCAGATCGCCGACGCGAAGCGGCAATACGACACTAAGATTCCGTGGATCTGCGACTCCATGGAGAATGAGATCAAGCACGCCTTCGGAGATCGCAACAACTCCGAATTCGTGATCAACCCCGAGGGCAAATTCGTGCGCGTCCGGGATTGGAGCAAACCCGACGAACTGCGCGCAGACCTCGAAGAACTCGTGGGCAAAGCCAAGACCTTCACCCGCGTCTCCGATCTCGACCGCAACACCTCGCGTCCTCATCAATCCAAGTACCCGCGAGGAATTGTTCCCAAACTCGAGGTCCCCGAAGGACTCTCGCCCATACGCCTCAAACCGCTGCTCGGCCACGGCGACAATCCCGAGCCCTTCTACGTAAAACTCCGCGCTGAAGCCTCCCGTGCTCTGCTCTCCGGCGGCAAAGGCCAGATCCACCTCGCCTTCAATATCGACCCCCTCCACAAGATCCATTGGAACAACCTTGCCCCGCCCATCAAATACACCATCACTTCACCCAAGGGCATCAAGGTCACCCCCGAGACTGGCGTAGGCCCGAAAGTGAAGGAAGAAGCCGACGTCGATCCCCGTGAATTCCTGGTGGAAGTCGACCTCGCCGGATCGCGCAGCAAGGGACCGCTCAAGCTCCGTGTCGATTACTTCCCCTGTCACGACGAAGAAGGCTGGTGCCGCGCCGTCAGCCAGGAATACGAAATCATCCTCGAAGCCAACCGCGATGCTGGCCGTGTGCAAAACCGCGGCAGTGGCGGCCGTGGTCGAGGCCGTCCCCCAGGAGGCGGCCCTCCTGGAGGCAACTTTCGCGGACCGCGAGGCACGCCTACCCAAATGGCTGACCGCATGATGCAGATGGACCGCAACGGCGACAAAAAGATCAGCCGCTCCGAAGCTCGCGGACCTATTCTAGACCGCTTCAACCAAATGGACCTCGATCGCGACGGATTCATCACCGCCGACGAGATCAAGAAACGGTTTGAGGGCTTTCAGGGACGAGGCAGGCCACGTCGGTTCTAAGACCGACATTGAGTGCAGCCAGACTCGCAGGCTCATCTCTCCGTCAGAATTCGTTCGCCTTCGGCTACTCGTGGAGGGACGAGCCTGCGAGTCCAAACCGTGGTGCGCTCGATGACTACGAATTGAATCTTGCATCGCCCCGATGACGCCCTCAGCGTGGCCGCACAATTCCACTAATCCTGATGAAAAAGCTTTCTGGACTCTTCGTGATCGCGGCCCTCCTGGGTCAAGTTGCAACCTCCGCGCAAGCCGGTGTGAAACCCGTTCGCACGGGAGAAGGCAAGATGACTTTCGACACCGTTCCTGGTTGGGGCTTGGGCAAGGACGGGAAGTCGGTTCTCGGTTCCACGCACGGTGGTGTCGCGGTGGACAAGAAGGGCAACGTCTTCGTCAGCGCCAACAAGGGTGTGGTCGTCTTTAACTCCGCCGGTAAGAAGCTGCGTGAATACACGACCTTTCAACACACGATGATGCACGATATCGAAATTCGTGAGGAAGGCGGCGTCGAATACATCTATGGAGCCCGCAACAAGGCCCGCGAAGGCATCAAGTTCCGGGCCAGCGACGGCAAGGTCGTGATGAACCTGAAATTCCCCAAGGACTCCGGCCTGAATCCAAACCCCGCCCGCTTCAGTCCCACCGCGATCACGGTCGCTGCCAACGGCGACATCTACCTCTCCGACGGCTACGCCAGCAACGTGATCTTCGTCTACGACAAGAACGGCAAATACAAATTTCACTTCGGTGAGAAGGGCAACGGCCTGAAGCAGTTCAACACCGCCCACGGCATGACGCTCGACACCCGCTACAGCCCGCCGCGTCTCCTTATCTGCGACCGCAACCACAAGCCCAAGGGACGCATGCTCCACTACAGCCTCAAGGGTGAATTCATCGGCGTGGTCGTCGAGGGACTCGGCATGCCCACCGCCGTTGCCATCCAGGGCGACTACGCTTCCATCCCCGACCTGCACGGCTACGTCACCATCATCGACAAGAACAACAAGGTCGTCGCCACCCTCGGCAAGAATCCCGACGCGAAGAAAGGCCGCAGCTACGGCATCAAGCAGAAGGATTGGGTCGAAGGCGTCTTCAGCGGTACCCATGGTTCTTATTGGGCGAAGAACGGCGACCTCTACGTCCAAGACTGGAACGTCGACGGCCGCATTATGAAGCTCAAGCGGGTGAAGTGACGGAACCGCGACGATGGAGCGTAGCGCTCAGAAGCCCCGTTGTTGATCCAACGATGGCCGCGATGGGGATTAGGATCACCAGACCTTGGTAATCCGAACGGAATCGAAAAACATTCAGCACGACGATGAAAATCGTCATGAGTGCGGAGCCGATCAAGGCACCGGCCGCGCTTGCACGTCCCAAGCGCCAGAGACTCGAGTCAGCCGGTAGCCTGATCCACATGGGGAGAACAACGAGTGCCCAGCAAGGCCCGACCACGACCGCCATACACCAGGCGACCACGAGCAAGGCGAACCCAAGGTATTGATCCGTTCCGCCTGAGAGCAGAGTCCAGATCACCACGCCCACCATGCCCGCAGAGTAACCGCCGGCTGTCGCAAGAATGCTGTTGCGGATCGGATGTGGATTCGAACGGTTTGGTTTCGATTCTTTCATTGAAGGAATATCGCCGCGTCCGAGCCGGATCCATAATTGATACGACTGCCTTCGAAATCACGCTCAGCGATGAACCCACGAATCCGGGCTTGGCTCCTGCCCTTGACTCTCCTATTCAGAAACGATGTTCCCACGCTTCCTGCCGGCCATTGTTCTCGGATGCGCGTTTTGCGCGAAGAGTGCCGAGTTGGTTCCCAATGACGACCAATCGGCGTTCTCTTTTGAAACGGAGCGCATGAAGGGAACCATCACCGTGCCGGGGCGTTATCACGGAGTAACGCGACTGACGGACAAACGGACCGGGCGGCAATTGATCGACGAACGTTACTCCGCGATGAACATCTACAAGCTGATGTCCGGCAGCGGGGTCATGGGCGAACCCCGACGCATGGAACGCAGCTCGCGTTCGGGCAAGGACTGGGTCGAAATCATCTGGCCGCCGACCAAGGATCACCAAGGCAAGGTGACCATGCGTTACCAGGTGAAACGGGTAGATGCGATCGATCTCACCATCACGGTCAAGGTCGACACCGGATACACGGACTACGAAGTGTTTCTCCCGAGCTATTTCAATAAAGAGATGCGGGCCCATCTCTACCTGAAGCGACGTGGCAAACAGCCGCCGGACCTGGTGATGCCCAGCTACAACGACTCCTTCGCAACGACCCTGCCCTTCTTCCCCCGCGACTCGAAAGGAGCGCAGATCCCACGGGATGGGCGCTGGGAGGGAATCATCGATTTCTCACCGATGCGGCGCTACGCGCATTGCCTCGCCTTCATGATTGATCCGGACAATCTTGCGGCCGCGGTGTTGATGGCAGACCCGCAAGATTGCTTTGGCATCAGCGTGCGCTATCACGCCGAGGACGCCACGAAACGGCTCACGAGCTACAGCGCGTTCGACCTCGGCTTGATCGGTCACGACTTGAAAGCCGGCGAGACCCGAACCGTCCGCGCCCGCCTCGCCTTGACCGATCTGGACGACAAGTTCTCGCAGCCATTGAAGCGGTATCAGGAATTCCTCAACGAAAGAAAACCATGAACGAAATGAACGTTGATCGCAGGCGTTTCGGCGCGGCGGTGGCAGGTGGCTTGGTCGCTCCCGCCGTCCTCGCCAAGAAACCCAACACGCAAACGCTGAAGGTCGGATTGATTGGTTGCGGCGGCCGCGGAACCGGGGCCGCCTACAACGCGTTGATGGCCGACGACAACGTCGTTGTAACCGCGATGGGCGACACCTTTCCCGAACAGATCGAAAACAGTATCGCCCAACTACAAAAGAAAGTTCCCGGACGAGTGAAGGTCGCTCATCGCTTCACTGGGCTCGATGCACACCATCGCGTGATGGATACCGACGTGGACGTCGTCATCCTCGCCACTCCGCCAGCCTTCCGACCCGATCACCTCAAAGCCGCGGTCGACGCGGGTAAACATTCCTTCGTCGAGATAACCGCCGCCATTGATGCGCCGGGCGTTCGTTCCGTTCTGAAATCATCCGAACAAGCGAAGCAGAAAGGGCTCACAATCGTGTCCGGCTTTTGCTGGCGCTACGACCCGGCCCTGCAAGCCGCCCAGGAACAAATCCGCAACGGCGCCATCGGTGAGATCCGATCGCTTCACGCTACCTACCTCCGCCCAAACCTTGGTCCGAAATACAAAGGCGAACGCACGGCAAAGATGAGCGAGGTCGAATGGCAAATCCACGACTGGTATCATCACCTCTGGCTCTCCGGCGATCTTACCATCCTCCTCTCCGGCGGACACAGCGTGGACAAGATGTCGTGGTGGATGAACGACGAAATGCCGATCAACGCCGTCGCCATTGGCGGCCAACAGAACCCGCGCTGGGGAAACACCTTCGACAATGCCTTCGTCACCTACGAATACGCCAGCGGCATCCGCGGCTACCTCGCCGCCCGCTCGGTCAACGGCTGCTACAACGAGAACGGCGACGAAGTCGTCGGCACCAAGGGGATCTTCCGCTTCCAACACCGCCGCCCCGTCATCACCGGCGAAACCAGTTGGCGCTACAAAGGCCCGACCAAGAGCATGTACCAGGTCGAACACGACGCCCTCATCGCCTCCATCCGCAACGGTCGCCCCATCAACGACGGCACCCGCATGGCCCGAACCACCCTCATGGGTGTCATGGGACGCATGGCCGCCTACACCGGCAAGAAGATCACTTGGGAGCAGGCTATGAACTCGCAACAAAAGCTGTTACCGGAGGGGTTGGGACTGGATTCGAAGGCCAAGAATCTACCGCTGGCCGTTCCGGGAAGAACCAAGTTCACTTAAGGGAACTCAATTGATGATTGATGAGTTCCGATTGTTGATTTTTGAAGTGGCGCTTTCGCTGATGGCAACAGCTTTCCATACTTCGCCCCTCACAAGTCATCAATCATCAATCAAGATCCGGTAGAGAATTGACGATCTGGTCAATGCGTTCCGGGGATAGAAGTTTGTGTTCCAACTCGTCCGTCAGAGAGGCCACAAGGCGGCGGTGGATGTCAGTGCGCTTTTGCGGCTTGTTGGTAACGAGGTAGCCGTGGGCGCTGAAATACGAACGCAGTTCGTTGGTCTTGGCGCGGCGCCAGCCGGAGATGAGACGGTTGTCGAGGCCTTCAATGATGCGGTCGGCATCACCTTCAACCTGCTCGGCGAGTTGGGCGATGTCGTCGAGGTAGCGATCGGTGACGACGC
>JBMYQZ010000142.1:0-9975 GCA_049601855.1 Limisphaerales bacterium
TGCCTTCGGCCCTCCGCCTCACGGCCGAAGACGTAAACCTGGTCTGTGTGGCTCTCCGCCAGGTCGTGCAGTCTTTACTCGGTGCGAGCCAATGAGCGGGCCGTATTTCAGTCTGGTCATACCGACCAAGAATCGGGCCTTTCTGATGCCCTTGGTCATTGACAGCATTCTTCGGCAGACCTGCCCGGACTTTGAGGTGATCGTCGCGGACAATGACGACACGGACGCCACCGCGCAGGCCATGGGACAGTTCGCCGATCCCCGGATCACGCATTTAAAAACCGGTGGGCTCTCGATGCCAGACAACTGGGAAGCCGGAATTTCAAAGGCAAAAGGCCGGTACATATGCATGCTTGAGGACAAGCAGGCCTTGAAGCGAAGCGCCCTTGAGCGGCTGCACCAAGAAGCCGAACGGCATCAGCCCATGGTCATCAAGTGGGCCTATGACACCTTTGAAGATGGCGCACCGCCCGTTCGACTGCGGTTGACCCCGGCCACGGCCGAGAAGCCCTACATGGTGACGAGTGATTCTTTGCTGAAGGCGTTTTGTACGGACCGCTCGGCAAATTACAAAGCGGTGTTGCCGTTGCCGCAGCAGAGTGCGATTCATCGCGATCTCGCCCGGAAGATCCGCGAAGGATTGATGGGACGGCTGTTCCATCCCGTGTCTCCAGATGTGGTGCTCTCCTTGGTGCTGTTGGCCCATGCCGATGAGGTCTTGGACATGGCCTCCGCGTTGGGAGTCTACACCAGCACCACGCATAGCAACGGCAGCAGTTCGGCGGTGAAGGGCGATTTGTTCAAGCAGTTCCTGCGCGAGCTTGGTATCGACGAGGCTCGGCTCTACGACAAAGTGCCCCTGAAGACGATCAACATTCCGGGTTCCATCTTCAACGACTTCCTCCACATGCAGGAGAAGCTGGGAGGGCGCTTGGCCCGCCACGGACTGAGCTGGACCAAGTTCTTCTTTGAATCGCAACAGGCAATCTGGCTCACGGCGAGTCGAGGGGTGGACGTGTCCGAGAACCAGAGGTCTTGGGATACCGCATTTGCCGAGCAATCGGAGCAGGTCCGGCAGGAAACGCTCGCCGCCCTGGCACCATCGAAGAATCAAGCCACCGCGCATGCCACTCCGTGGCGGCGGATCACCCGTCAAATCGGCTTCAATCAACTGGAGCGCCGCATCAAGGCCTTCGTTCGTGGTCGGCTGAAGGGCCAGTTGGAGTGGCGTTTCCGCAGTGTCGGTGAATACCTCGAGTGGGATGCAGCGCAGTCAGAGCGCAGCGCGAACAATTGAGCGCGGTCTTGGCCGTCAGGGAAAGCGAAGTTCGTGGCGAACGAACACCGCGTCGGCGTAGACCAATCGGTGCTCCTCGTTCAAGCGACGCTCGTCCGCGAATTCCAGAAAGCGAAAGCCGTGCTCTTTCAGCAGGATCTGCAGGTCGAGAAAATCCGTCTGATCTTCGTAGAACGCATCGAACTGAACCTCTGACAGGATCACGGCGACGTTCTTCAATGCCTTGCTGGCTCCGCGCAACACGTTGATTTCGAAACCTTGGACGTCGAGCTTGAGCAGCGTCGGAGTTGACAGCTGATTCTCTTCGACGAACGCGTCGAGGGTCCGGATCGGCACGTTGACCGGCTTGTCCTTCGCCGTCTTCGGCCAAATCTCGCGATGCCGATCTGTCATGGGCAACAGACTGCTGGAAGGTGAGAACTCATTCTCAAACATCTCCGCCTCGCCGCTTTTCTCGCCCAACGCAAACTCATGGATCGAGACCTGCGGATGGCGGGCGGCGACTTGCTGCAGCGGGCTCAGGCAGCACGGCAACGGCTCGAAGGCATGGATCTTCGCCTCCGGCCAGAATTTCGCCACCCACTCGGAAAACTCGCCGATGTTCGCGCCGACATCGAGAATCGTATTCACGGGTGTCAGCAGGCGGATCCGGTTGAACATCCGGTACAGCGGCAACGGAATTCTCATCCGGCGCGCGGGACGCGCGTCGGGCGTATCCAAACGCTCGGCGATTCGGCGGAGTTCTCCGGCAAAGCTCATCGGTGAGGCATGCTTTCACAATCCTCCTCGCCAACACAAGCTCCACCGAATCCCCGCTCCGAATGGCGTTGAGACGAACGCCACAAAACGGCATGATCGCCTCGCGCGTTGCGCGGTGAAACCTGAATCCCTATGCCAGAACAGCGACTCGAATGCCCTGCCTGCGGCAATTCGGAAACCTCCGAGGAGTTTTCCGTGCCGTATGCCGAAGACTACTTTCGCGAGTTGCGGGATCGTTTTCCCGTCATTGCCGATCAAAGCTACATCCTCCGCCGCTGTCAGACCTGCGAGCTCCGGTTCCAACAGACGATCCTCACCGGCGAGGAAGATGCCGATCTGAACGAGGAATATTGGGGTGAAGAAGCCGATCCCAAGCCGACCGAGCTGCGCGAACTGGCCCACATGGCCGAGGAGATTCTCATCATTCGCCAGCTGTTTCCGGATGTGAAACCCTGCGTCTTGGACTACGGAGTGGGCAAAGCCAATTGGGCCGGCGTGGCGACCGGTTTTCAATGCGAAGCCTGGGGGACGGATACGGCAACTTTGTGCGAGGAGTATTGCAAAATGCGCGGTGTGACATGGACTCCCTTGGACAAGATTCCGAAAAATCGCTTCCATTTTATCAATTCCGATTCGGTGTTCGAACACATCCCTTCGCCACTGCAGACCTTGCGGCAGTTGTATGACGCCTTGGTTCCCGGCGGGATCCTGAAGTTGAACCTTCCAGGCAAGAAGGACTTTAGACAGACCCTCGGCACCGTTCGGGCCGGACGCCGTTCGGCCAAGGATTTGGATGCGTTCTTTCTCCATATCGAGCCGCTCATCCACATCAACCTGTTCCAGTCGGACAACATCGTATTCATGGGCAAACAGGCAGGACTCGAACATTTCCGGGTGCCGCTGGGATTGTCTTACTCCTCGATGATTCTTTTCAACACCGGCCGCCAGTTGAATCGCAATCTTTACCAGCCTTGGAAGCGCTGGCGTTCGCGGGGAACGTGGCAGTTCTTCCGCAAACCAGCCACCTGACGAAACAATATGGGCGAACGACCCTGCGCCACCACTCTCAAGCCGGAGATGACCGCAGAGGAACTTGCGGGCTTGGAATCGTGGATTCGGGATGCCGAGTTGACGGGGAATCACCTGGAGATCGGCACGGCGGCCGGGGGAACGCTTTGCTTTCTCATGACCCGCTACGCCGAGGATGCCCGCCCCCACTTCTCGGTGGTGGACACCATGTCGTATTTCCGGGACCAGCTGGACACGGTAAAGCGGAATCTGGTTGACCACGGCCTGGACCCCGCGCGGGTCGACTTCCGGGTGTCAAACAGCGACGACGCTTTTACCGCCGCCGCCGCCCGCAAGGATCGCTTCGATTTCATGCTCGTCGATGCCTCACACAAAATCCGCTACGTGATGCGCGATCTGCGTTGGCTGCGTTTGCTCGCTGCCGGTGGGATCGCCTGTTTTCACGACTACGCCCCGGCATTCAAGGGAGTGCGCTGGCCGATCGACCGGTTTCTGCGTCGCAATCCCCACTTCGAAAAGGTTGGCCTGGCCGGCAGTCTTCTCTGTGTTCGCAAGACCAGTGAATCTTCCGGGTCGGAGGTGACGGCACTCGATCGGCTTTGGGCGAGCCTCTGCTCACCACTCCTGCAATGGGAACTGAGTTGGAGAAAGAGACTCAATCGCCGTTCGAACGCCGATTGAGCTCTCGTCTTTTGTGGTGAAACGTCTACTGGTCGGTTGAAGGATGGGGGGGCGACTGATAGGCTCGCCGCCCACGTGCAGCCTTCTTCTAAACAGGCCGTCAAAAACTACCTTGCCGGCCGCAAGTTCGAATCCGTTCTCGACGTTCCCTCCGGCGGCGGCTGGCTCCGGGATGCCCTCGCCCAGCATACGCCAATAGACGGGATCGACCTGTATGTTGCGGAGCAGGACGGTTACCGGAAGTTCTGGGCGCATGATCTGGAGGACGGCTTGCCGGAGGATTGCCGCGACTACGACCTGATCTGCTGCTGCGAGGGAATCGAGCACGTGGGCAGTCCCTTGCTATTGCTCCGCCATTTCCACAAGGCGCTGCGCGACAACGGTACGCTCATCATCTCCACGCCCAATGTGTGGTATCCCCAAGCTCGTCTGCAGTATTTCCTGCGTGGCTTCTTTCCGTCTTTTCCTCCGCTTGCCGACAAGGTCAAACCGGGCACGCACATGCACATCACCCCGTGGTCGATCCCGCAGCTGTATGTCTACCTGAAGCTGGCCGGCTTTTCAGCGCCGAAGATCGTGCCGGAGCCAGGATACCGTACGCGGATTCACGAACGCGTTCTGCAATGGCCGGCCAAGCTCTATTGTCGCGGCAAGCTGCGCCGCGCGAAGAACGACGAGGAGCGGGCCTACTGGGAGGCCGCCGGTTCTCCGGAAAGCATCCTGAGCCGGCACCTCATCGTGGCCGCAAGCAAGTCATGAACCGACCGTGGCGCATCGCGCATTCTGAGTTTTCACTCGGCTGGGGCGGACAGGAGCACCGCGTGCTGGCGGAGTTGGAGGGCTTTCGTCGACGCGGCCACGAAGTCTTTCTGGTGGCACCCCGGGTCAGCAAGATCTGGGAGCGCGCGGTGGCGGCCGGAATCAGCACGGTGGAATTGCCCACGAGCAAGCCCCGCCTGATCGCCTCGGTCCTCCGCCTCGGACATTGGCTCGGACAGAATCGTGTGGACGTGCTGAATACCCACAGTTCGCGGGACGGATGGTTTGTTGCTCTGGCTGGACGGTTCGCCGGCGTTCCTTTGATCATTCGTACGCGCCACGTCGAAGTGGACTACCGGCAGCCGTGGATCAGTCGGCACGCCTTCACCACCCTGGCGGATCATGTACTGACGACGAGTGATCGGATTCGCGAAGGCTTGTGTCGCCGCTTGCGCCTTCACCCTACGAATGTCACCACGCTACCGACCGGCATCGATCCGGAGCGGTTCACTCCCGTCGGCCAGGGTTCGCCCGAGATGCTCGAGCTGCGCAAGGCCGGTCGGCGGCTCATTGGCATGGTGTGTGTGCTTCGTTCGTGGAAGGGGCACAATATTTTCATCGAAGCCGCCCGGCGCCTGCATCAACAAGGTCTGAAGGCGGACTTTGTGATCGTCGGTGCGGGACCGATGGAGGAAAAAATTCGACAGTGGATTGCCGAAGCCGGAATGAAAGAGAGCTTTCATCTACTGGGTCACGTGGAAGACGTGCCCGGAGTACTCCGTAGCTTGGACGCGCTGGCGATACCCTCCTATGGACACGAGGGCGTGCCGCAGATCGGCCTTCAGGCCTTGGCGTGTGAGACGCCGGTGGTGGGCAGCGATGTCGGCGGAATTCCCGAAATCATCAGGCCGGGCGAGACAGGGCGCATTTTTCCGTCCAAAGACTCTGCAGCGTTGGCCACCGGACTGACGGCCGCCCTGAAGCAGAAGCGCGAGACGGAGCGGATGACACGCCAGGGACGCGAGAGCGTGGAGAACAATCACAGCATCGATCATATGTTGGATCAATTGGAGGACATGTATGAGCGCCTGGCTCCGAGTGAGGCTTAATCGCTTGCCACGCCTCCGAACAATCCCCGAGACTTCGACAGCCCGCGCGAGCGCATGAGCACCCACACGATTTACGACAAAGTCACCGAGGTCATTCAGGCCTGTCCGGACACCCCTTCCTTCAAGTCCCATCTCGACATCGGCTCGGGGCGCGGCGAATTAATTGGCATTCTGCAGGATAAGTTCGGCTTCGAGAGCAAGGCGGTCGACTACACCGACGAGATGATGCAACGGGAGGGACAGACCGTTGATATCGTCGACCTCAACGAATCAGGACTGCCGTACGACGACGCGACCTTTGACGTCGTCACCGCGACCGAGGTCATCGAACATCTCGAGCATGGCCGCAAACTCCTGCGAGAAATCTCCCGCGTCACCAAGCCCGGGGGGCTCGTGGTGATTACGACGCCGAATATTTTGAACCTGAACTCCCGCCTCCGCTTTCTCTGGTTTGGCTTCTGGAATCTTTTCGGCCCCTTGCCGGTCAAACACAGCGCCCTCTACTCCACCGGCGGACACATCAATCCAATCTCCGTCTTCTACATCAGCCATGGCCTGATGGACGCCAACTTCGAAGGGATCGAATCGACGGTCGACAAGTACCAGCGATCCGCGATCCCGAAGCTCATCCTGCTCTGGCCGCTGATCAAACTTTTCTCCCTGCGTATCTGGAGCCGCGAAGTGAAGCGTTTCAAGACGATTGACGAGGACAACGCTCCGCTCGTCCGGGTCATGAACACCGTTCCTCTGCTTCTTGGTCGCACCGTGATCGTCTCTGCTCGCAAACCCAAGCAATAAGCGAACGCTGGTCGCGCCCTGCTTGCCAGCTCGCGGTTCAATCCTCGCCGTTGACGGTGATTCCCTGTCGCCGGGCCATCGCGGCGAATTCTTCGTTCTTCTCCAAGAGCTCGTTGAAACCGCCGGACTCCACGATTTTCCCGTGTCGCAGAACAATGATGCGATCCATGTTCGAGAGCGTGGATAGTCGGTGCGCGATGCAGACCACCGTGCGATTTTCCTCCAGTCTCTCAATGGCTCGTTGCACCTCCGCTTCCGCCTTGGAATCGAGGGCGGCAGTCGCTTCGTCCAACAAGAGTATCGGAGCGTTCTTCACGAAAGCGCGGGCGATCGCCAGACGCTGACGTTGCCCCCCCGAGAGAGTTACCCCGCGTTCGCCCACTTGGGTGTCATAACCATCCGGCAAGTCCTTGATGAACTCATGGGCAAAGGCCTCCTTGGCCGCGTATTCGATTTGCTCGGGGCTTGCGTGAGGACTGCCGCAGGCGATGTTCTCCGCAATGCTCATGTCAAAAACGACCACGTCCTGGCTCACCAAAGCCACTTGCTCGAAGAGTTCCTGCGAACGAATTTCCCGCAGATCTTTGCCATCCACCGTGATGCGTCCCTCACTGGGATCATAAAACCGAAGCAACAGGTTGATCATCGTGCTCTTGCCCGAACCACTTTCGCCGGCAATCCCAAGTTTGTGACCCCTCGGGATCTTCAGCGTCAGGTCTTCCAAGACTGCGTCTTTCTCGTAGCGGAAGCCCAGGCCTTCCACCGCGATCTCGTCCTCGAAACTCTTCAGATCAACCGGCTTCTCCGGTTCCTTCACCAAGGGCTTTTCGGAGAACAACGAGTCCAATCGATCGACACCCACGCTGGCGCGTTGGATGAAGATGTGAATCCGGCCCAGCTTCTTCACCGGGGTGAACATGATGCCAATGGCCACCACCATCGGCGCCAAGTCGTCCATGCCGGCACCGGAGTAAAACACGAATATAGTCAACAGCGCCAAGCCCACCATGCAGATGATTTCGATGCAGGGATTCACCAATTCGCTGGCCTGGGTGAGCTTCATGTTGTGATGCAGGATCTTTCGCGAATGGCGGTCGAATTTCTTCCGCTGTTCTTTCTCCATGCTGTAGGCCTTCACCACGCGAATACCATTGGCCGCTTCAATGAGCAGGCTCGATTGAGAGATGTTCGCAGCCACGTTTCCCTTCATGGCCTTCTTCACTTTCGCGCCGAGAATGACCAGCGGCAGAACGCAGATCGGCAGGAACACGAAAACGAAGAGCGTCAGCTTCCAGCTGATCAATACGACCATTCCCGCGAGGATGGCTACAATGGTCGCGGGTTCCTTGACCAGGTCGGAAAACACCAGGCTGAGCGTCCGCTGAATCATCGCCGTGTCTCCCGTCACGCGCGTGATGAGGTCGCCCAGTTTCGTACGATTGAAATAATCCAACGACAGACTCTGGAACTTGTCGATCACCTGCATCCGCAGATCGTGCACGATTCGTTCGCTGACCCACGCCAGACAATACGAACTCGCGTAGCCGGTGAATCCCCGCAGGGCCATGAGCAATGGCAACAGCAGCAGGATACCGGTGATCTGTTTCGCGTCCATAGGGCGGCCGGTCTTCGGCAGCCAATCGTCCAAGGCCTCGTTGGTTCCATTGACCAGACGATGTTTCAAATCCTCGACCTTTGCGCTGAGCTGCCAGCCCTCCTCGGCCTGCACTGGTGCCGCGGCAACCGGCTTGGCGTCTGTTTTTTGTTCGAAGCGGACCGTCAGGATCTTGGTGGCCCAAACGAAGCCGAGATTGGTCGCCCCGAAAATCACGCCCAAGACCACGCCAATAGCCAGGCGCCCCTTGTATTTCCGCAAGTGGGGCCAGCCGAATTTCCAAACGTTTCGCAGGTTCTGCATGCGACGCCAAATAGTCGTGGCCAGTGGGCGAGGAATTAAAGAAAATTCGCTGTTTTCCTACTGGAATTACTATTTTCCTTTGATTGGATGTAGGCATCGAGGACAATTTCTGCCGATGTCGGAGAGCGGCGCCAAACAACAGATTGCAGACTTCTACGAGGATTTTCAGTCTCGGGGCAAATACGATTACGTCTACGGTGATCGTCGGCGAAAGGAATTGTACGTAGGCCTGATTGGCAAGGGGCACAAGATTCTGGAGGTGGGCTGCCGGGCGGGAAATCTCACGCAGTTTTATGCCGAGGGCAACGACGTGACTGGAGTGGATATTGATCGCAATGCGCTCAAGGAGTTTGAAGATCGTCTGAATCTCAAGGGGCAATGGGTGGACGTGGATTCGGAAGATCTTCCCTTCAGGGACGGTGAGTTCGATACGGTCATTTTCTCCGAGGTCATGGAACACCTCCGCTTCCCACAAAAGGCCCTTCGGGAAATCGCCCGAGTCTTGCAGCCCAAAGGCAGACTGATCGGATCTGTTCCCAATGCCTTTCGCTTTCGAAATCGATTGAAATTTCTCTTCGGCAAACCGTTCGAATCAGACCCTTCGCACCTCAGAAGCTACTCACACCGGTTGCTTCGACAAGAATTGTCTAGCTGCTTCGACAACATAGAGATTCACCCCGTCTCCGGTCATCTCTTGGGCGGCGGCAGCACGGGCATTCCAGTCTTCCCTTGGTTGCCGTACAAGATTCGCACTCTCTTCGCTTTGGACCTCATATTCGAGGGCGTTCGGGGCGAAGCACAATAATCCGACGATTTAATCAAAATCGGGTGGAATCCGGGGGTGGCTGCGCGTAATCGCGCGGTCACCAAGACTGTCGGCTAAAACCGAGCGAATTCTCATTCAATAGGTCTTTTCAGGCTTGAATTCCCATGTTCTGGGCGATGTCCAATCGCCTGACCCAGCGCACTAAGTAATGATGGACAGGCGTGAAATCACGGAGTTTACTACGCGCCGCCCAAAAACCGTTCATTGCGACCCCATATTCTAGACATGAAAGATCAGAAACACACTGCGAACGAAACCCTCTCGCGCCGCAAGTTTGTCGGCAACTCGGCCAAGACCGCCGGTGCCGCCGCCGCTTTGAGCGCGCTTCCGATTGAACGCTTTGCCCACGCTGCTTCTCCCGGCGACACCATCAAGCTCGGCTTGGTTGGTTGCGGTGGTCGTGGCACCGGTGCCGCCCGCCAGAACATGCACACCAGTGCTGAAGGCGTGCGCCTCGTCGCCATGGGCGACATCTTCCGCGACCAGCTCGACAAGAGTTACAACAACCTCAAGAAGTCCAAGGACAAGCAGGTTCAGGTCAAGGAAGAGAACAAATTCATCGGCTTCGACGCCTACGAGAAGGTCATCGAACAGTGCGACCTCGTGATTCTCGCCACGCCTCCCGGCTTCCGCCCTTACATGTTCGAGCAGGCCGTGAAGGCCGGTAAGAATGTCTTCATGGAAAAGCCCGTCGCCAGCGATGGCCCGGGCGTCCGCAAGGTGCTCGAAGTCGCCAAGATTGCTGACGAAAAAGGCCTCAAGGTCGGTGTCGGTCTGCAACGCCACCACCACGCCGGCT
>JBMYQZ010000143.1:0-9899 GCA_049601855.1 Limisphaerales bacterium
GACGGGACCGGACGCCGGTAGTTGGGGTTTGGACGGAGCTTTATTTTTCTTCGGAGCGGCCGGAGCCAAATTGAACTCAGGTTTGGCCGGTTCTTTAGAAGGCGGCGGCGATGGACTTGCCGGCGCGATCGGAAGAGCAGCGGGAGTTGGGGGCACTGGCGCAGCCGCTTTCGCCACCACGGGTGCCACGGGCACTTCCTCCTTGGGTGGCTCCAAAGGCTCGGCGACCGACACTTTGCCGACCACCGTGTCAGCCCCGAGTTCTTCGAACACACACAAGATGCGACCGAATCGTACTTTGTCGCCGATCTTGGCGTAGCCATCCGATATCTGTGCGCCGTTGACGAATGTGCCGTACGTCGAGCCGAGGTCTTCCAGCCGGAGTTTTTCATCCTCCTCGGTCAACACACAGTGATGACGGGAAACACTCTTGTGGACGAGCTGGATATCGCAATCTTTTCCGCGCCCGACTTTCCACGGCTTCGGAGGCACGCCAAACTTTCCCTCAAAATGATCTGAAATGACTCTTAATTGTCCCATCTCAATTCAAACAGCCGGATACACCTTCATGGCACAGCCGAGCTCTAACTGCCATCAACAACGTTCCTCAACCGCAGGCAATCGTGCACCAAAGTCCGGGGATTGCCAAGATTTGAGCAGAGTTCAGATGAGCTTTCGCAAAGCAGATTATGAGGAACCTCATTCCCTCCCGCGACACAAAATTTCCTGTGAAGTTCGCTACGGGTAGAGCGGCTGAGGCGTGAAGGTATCGTACTCGAGATTGCGAACGTGGTGATTGACCAGAACTGCAGCCATGATCATGGAGATACACGCGGCAATCATAAAACCGACACCGTACCAGCGTTCCCCAGCGAGCATGCTGATCCAGGTAATCAAGCCATTGGAGAGGGCAAAGGTGACGCAGCAGATCATCGCGTCACGTCCCTTGTCCAAGTAGTGCAGAATCATCAACAACGACATAAAGATCACCAGCAACAGCGTGCCCAACAGCGCGATTTGGAAGATGCTGGTTTGCACGGCGCCCATACCAAGGAAGTAGAGCACCTTGTCCGCCGACAGGATGAGCACGGCGGTAAACATACCCTGCACCTTCAGCAAGAGCTTCAACCCTTCCTGCAAGGCGTAGATCATTTCCTGCTTCTTCTCGGCAATCTGTTCCAACGTTCCCTTGCGCAGCACGTGTTGGAAGAACGCTTCGTTCGCGACCGAGAAATCAGTCTCCAATTTCAAAAGGAATACCGCCATCCCCGGCACGATGGTCAGGAAGCTGAAGTAAACCACGCGATCGTATACCGGTGCGGCATAGAGGATTCCGGATACCTGCACGGCGGATAGATCCACCCACCAAAAGAGGAATTTGTCGATCCAGATACCAAGATTGTAGGCGAGCCCACAGATCGCCAACGGCCAGTACTTGCGAAGCTGTTTCAGAAAATCAGGTGTCCCGACCTCCTTGTTCCCGACCTGCCGGTAGATGGCCGAGAAGAGCAACAGGAGCAATACGGCGTGTCCGAAGACAAAGCCGACCATGGCTCCGTTGAGCTGATACCATCTGCCACCAATGCCCGCGGCAAAGAAACTCACGAGTGATCCGACCGCAAAGCCAAGCAATACCCGTTTGTAGTCCTTGATGGCAGTCAGGAAAATGGACGAGATCCAGATCCCCCCAACGATCATCATCAACATGGCCGCCGAAGCCCGGAAGACCAGTGGCGCCTCCACGCAGCCAAGGAACAGAATCATTCCAAGGATGGCAAATCCCAGCGACCCCCACGCCAGCACGAAAACGAAAGTGGGAAAGATCTGTTCGGCGGTATGAGAGTATTCCTGATCCGCCGCAAAGCGTGTCAGCACCATTTGAATCGGTCCGGTGAGAACGAGCGTGATCGCGTAGGTCAATGACACCGTGACGAAGAAGATTCTCAGACCTTCTGTCAGCCCGACTCCGGTGAGGATTGCCCCCAGGAGCGCCAAGGAGACGACGGAAGCCAGCCACGGACCGCTGCCGATCACCGCCGCGTATCCGTAGGCCTGCATGACAGAAGTAAAACTCTGCCGCTGCAGGATCTTGTTGATTTCAAAGCCGACGCCTGCCATGAGAACTACCGGGTGGTGGGGGCGCGCCGTGGGCTGCGCCTTGATTTAAAATTGATCACCGCCGGCCGGTCCGACCGCGGCTCCAAGCCCTCCTCAACCGCCTTGCCCTTGTAGAGCTTGCGATAGGAGTCGAGCATTTGACTCATGGTGTAAAACTTCTCGGTGCGTTCACGTGCTGCCTTGGCCATACGCAGTACAGTCTCGGGATTCTCCAAGATACTGACCAGTGCGTTGGCGGTCTCGGCCGGATTCATGATCGTGGTAATACGTCCAGCCCGTCCCAGTTTCTTGTCTTCGTTCGTCCGGCCAAACAACAATTCACGACAGGCCCCAACGTCGGTGGCGAGCAGGGCGGCGGCTTGGGCATTCCTCTTGTTGTCGCTGTAGGCGTAGAGCAGCTGTTTGCGTAACAGCGGATCCTCCGGAAACTTTTGAAAGGCCTCCCGCAGGGTGGTCTCCAACGCCTCTTTTCGCCCGAGCACACCATTGTAATAGGCCAACTTCTCGTAGTCCTTCCGTTCAGCCTCACCAGAGTTCTGCATGAACGTCCATAATACGCCGGCGGCCTCCTCGATGCGCCCCATCGATTCGGCGAGTCGCAGGTAGTTTTCCAATTGCCGACGATGCGGTTTCATCCGCAGCAATTCGCGGTAGGTCTTCAATGCCGCCTCAAATTGACCGGCGCGAAACTGGGCCTCGGCAATGGATACCATCACCTTGAAATTGTCTCCGCCAGAAGCGGCCGCGCGTGAATAGATCGAAATGGCCTCTTCGTGGCGACCGATGTCCAGCATCATCAATCCGTATTCGGCCAGAATTGCGGGATCTTCCCCTCGATACTCTAGCACCTTGTCATAGTAGAACTGAGCCTTCCGGAAATCGCTCAGGTTGGCTGCCAGTTGAGCCATGTTCGTTCCGTACACCCGCAGATTCAGACGTTCCCCCATACGCTCCATGGCCTGGAATAGTTCGACATTTCGGAAGAGTCCGCCCTTGTTCAGTTTAACGACCGGTTCCAAGGCTTGGTCGACACCTCGATCCAAAGCCAAAACGTAGGCCTCAAAAGCTATGTTCGGCCGATTATTCCACTGTAAAAGATCACCGAGACGTAAAGCCGAAAGCCCATCCCGGGGCGCCAGCATCACCACTCGAGTTCGCGCTTTCAGCTCCAGTTGCTGGTCGCTGAGACGCTTGGCCATTTCGGCGAGTTCACGCCAGATGACCGGGTTGTTGGGATTCTGCTCAGCCTTCTGAATCATGATTGGAAGCAGCTTATGCTCTTGGTTGACGTAGCCCAGCAACCGCTTGTAATCCGGGTGCAACTCACGCTTCGTCTCTTCATCCGCGGCGTCGTAGATCAACTCCATTTGTCTGGCGGCAGCGGCAGGTTGATTGGATTGCTCGAGCAACTTCACTCTGCGCAGTGCAAGCTCGCGATTATGAACGTGGAGCGGCTCAGCGAGTCTGGCCTCGTAAACCTCCAGTGCCCGGACCGCCAGATCTTGGCGCCCCGCGTGCGACCCAGCGATATCCATATACTTCGACAACACGTTGATATCGCCTTGGTTGGCCTCCCAATAGGGTGTGTAGATTTCCAAGGCAACGTCCGCCCGCTCGTCTGCCAACGCCCGATCAGCGAATCGAATCATCAGGGTGTCGCGAGTATCGTCGGGCAAATTGACCAGGTGCGGTTCGAGGATGCGATAGGTCTCCAGCGTTCCGGGCGAACGCAGAATGAGCTGTTCGATTTCAATTTGAAGCGCCTTCGTAAAACCATGCTTCTCCCCAACTTTGACGGCGTCCTTCAGCACTGTTTCGTGCCCCTCGGCATCCGCCGGGTCGAGGAGGCGTCGACGCAGGTAGACTTCAAGGAAATCATAGTATTCCGCCCGTTCGGCTCGTTCTTCCGGGGACAGGTCCTGCAGTCCGGCGTAGGCCTTTCCCCATTCCTGATCGATCTTGTTTTGCTCGATATTCCGTTTCTGCGTCGGAATCAGAAAGAGCGCAATGAACAGAATCGCAACCACCAACCCCGCCAGCAACCACGGCGAGATGGGCAACATCTGGGAGACTTTCTTTCGTTTGTTATCTGCCATCAGCGAGGAAGAATCTTCACCCGGCATTCAGAAGGGAATTGCATCTTCAAGCGGCCTTGGGCATCCGCCTGATACGGATGCGTCTTGCCGTCGATCACAACGTTGACCGGTTGGTTCGGGCGGGCGCCAGCGATCACCACCTGACAGGGACGGAAGTCTTTCATCTGCATTTCGGCTAAGTTCGCCTCCAAATTCGTGAAGCGGATCTCGGCCGTGCTGGATTCCAGGTAGAAGTGCTGCCTTGGTTGCGCTGACAGGGTGAGGACGGTGTCGCGTTCCCCGGAAGTGTGGATGTACATCTGATCGCCGTGCTGGCGCCAACCCTTCACCCCGATGCATGCGGCCATGTCGGGAACGGAACCGGTCCATGGCAGACGAAAGGTCCCCAGGAAACCGTCATTCCGAAGCAGAAATCTATTGGGCCCGAGATGATAAACCTTGGTCTTCAATGCATCGCGAACCATACGGGCAAAAGGTGCCGCCGTGACCGAGTGCAACTCCTGAGTCAGACACCATTCGTAGAGCTGCTTGAGCGCGTTCATGCTCGGAAGGTTGTCTCCACTGTACCAGTGGTAATAGATACTCACCGGCTTCAGGCGACGCGGTAGTTCGGTCTTCTTGAAACTGTCCAAGGCGAGGATAAAACCCGAATAAAAAACCGAGTTGGGATCCGCGCCGCCCTTCCAGCGGAAGCGGTAGACATTCTCGTTCTGCTGCGAGCAGAAGACATGCACTTCATTGTCCCAAGGTGCGGTGTGCGGAAAGACCCGCGTGTAAGACGGATTCTTGCGGGTGATGGCGGTATCACCACCGTTCATGTTCTCCACGCCGAGCTTTCGACACCACTCAAGCGCTTTCACACCCGGACGACAATTGCCTGACCACAACATGATCTCCACTCGCTTGCCTGGCGGGAGCAGCTCCTTCTCGATGTATTGAATCGAACCAACAACCTCACGGTGATAATTGACCTTTTCGCCGTATCCAATCTTTTCGCTCAACTTGAGATTCCGGCGGTCGTAGATGTCCTGTGTCTTGTCCGGGTTCACCCAGAAATAGGGATGACTGTAGGAATGGGAGCCGGCTTCAACCTTCTCCGATGCAAACACGTCGCGGGCCTGCTGGGACATCAAGGTTTCGATCCCGGGTTCTGAATTAAAAATGATACCACGGATCTCCGCCTCGATGATCGACAAGGTGATCGGGAAGGGGTAGCGATCCACGACCCTCTCGTTCAGCAGGTCTCCGGAGTGACGGCCCAACTCAATGGCGGACTTGTGCCTAAACCCATCACCGTCAATGTGCGCGTAGAACATCCGCACGCCATCCCGAGTAGTGGCGTCGGGTGCCGGGAAGTTCCGCATCCCGAGAAACGCATTCAGAAAGGCAAAGGGATCCACTTTCCACATCTCATCTTCGTCCGGCCGCATGAAGGTGGTGTGCGGATCGAACAACGCGCCACCCCATTTCGTGACGAAAATGGGATCGAAGCGAAAAGTTTCCCGCTTCAGGTTCTGCGCCTCAAGAGTCAGCCAAATCCGGGAATAGGTCGGTGCCTGCAGATCGTGAAAGTCGGCTGGAGTCAGTTGATTGGGCGTTTCGAACCCGGTTTCCGGTGACTGGTGCTTGAACTGCACCACATGAACACCTTCAACCGAATTCCCTGATCCCATGAATTCGAAGGCCTTCAGTATCCGCGCACGGACATCCTCCCGCTCGAACGGGATCTTCCCGAAGAACAAGACCTTCCGGCCTTGGTTCTTCTGCTGAATGAGCCAATCCGCCAACTTGCTTTCCTTGTCTGGAGGCACCACGAGTTCGCGATCCAAGACAACCACGCCATGTTCGTCGCTCAACGTATCCGGCACCTCTTCCAACCAAAGGTGATGAAAATCAACCTCGTATCCGTAGTATTCAAGCGGCATTTGCAAAAAACGGGCCACTCCGCTGTCCAACGGAAAATTCACCCGGAACTCCAAGTTCGCGTCATTGTTACCAAATACCGTGAACACACGACGCGGCACTATTTGTGCACCGGAGGGGACCGGCGCGTTGGCGGAAGCCAGGTTCAGATACTGTCCATCCAACGCGACCGTACTGATGAAAGGATGAAAGCCGAGTTGCCCGATCCGCGCCGCCGTCTGCAATGCGAGAGTGCGATTCGACGGATCAACATAGTCCACCACGTAAACCTCCATGCCCGCCTTCTTCACCGGCTGCAGGATATTCAGCAACCATTCCGTCCCGCTCTTTGATTCCGCGGTGTATTGCTTGGAGTTGAAATCGTATTTCTGGAACAGCGATTCGACCAAAACGCCATCGATGACCCCGTTCAATTCACTGAGCAACGGGAAGCCCCGGTTCATGATGATCGTGTGCTTGGGAAATCTCTTTCGCAGCGTCTTGATCAGATTCACCAAGGCCGCGCGATACTCCTTGGCGTAATTCGGATTGTTCTTCTCCGCGATGGCCACGCTGTCGATGGTATCCAGGAAGAAACCGCGGAACCCCATGGAAGCCGACCGGGCTGCCAATTTGTTCACCACGAAATCGGTCCAGCGCGAATCGCGCAAATCAGCAATGGAACTCCCCCAAGTCGTGTTCTGCCCGAGGGTCTTGATGCCGAGTTGGGCAACCTCATTGCGATAGCGGGCATCCGACGCAATCTCCACCACGCTGAGGTAGGCATAAGGCCGCTGGGCCGACCGAACCAGCGAATGAACGTCGACCCGGGCGTAGGGACTGAGAATCAGTTCATCAAAGCGTTTCAGCTCCTCCAAATCCGGCGTCGCCGAATAGTTCACGCAGAAACGGGCCGCCGGGCTCGACCCCGCCAAAAACAGCGCCAACAACACCAAACCCACGAACATCCGGGGTTGGTGAGCGGTTTGGTTTGGTTTGGTTGGTGTGCTTCTGTCGGTACCGCATGTACAACAGTCCCAAGACCTTAGGAGGATTTGATTGCCAAGTAAAGCGGGGGCAAGGCCCAACAAGACGATTGAATAACCACTTTAGCCTACCGATCATATCCCGCGATGCGCTTTATCCTCGCCTTCCTGTTGTTTGCGTTCTCGGTTCGCGCCGAGAACCCGTTGACCTTGAGTTTCGTCAGCGAGAACCAGCACCTTGTGCCCGGCAAGATATTCTCGGTGGCTCTCTTCCAGCAGATAGAGAAGGGCTACCACAGTTATTGGCGAAACCCGGGCACGGTTGGCATGGGCATGTCCGTTCAGTGGAAACTCCCCAGGGGCTTTCAGGCAGGGGCAATCCAATGGCCCACTCCCGAGATCGGCAAGATGGCCGTCTACGACATCTGGGGTTACCACAATGAAGCCTTCCTGGTGGTCGACATCACCGCTCCCGACGATCTCAAACCCGGGACCAAGGTCACCATCGAAGGCACAGCGGTCTGGATGTGTTGCGGCAAATCCTGTTTCCCGGGCAATCAACCGATTTCCCTGACACTGCCCGTCGCGAAGAAAACCACGACCAACCCGCAATGGACGGAGCGTTTCGCCGCTACCCGCGCTGATCAGCCGGTGAAATCGACGGCTTGGCGACTGAAGTCCGATTTCACGAAAGGCAAATACCTGCTCAACGTCTCGCCCGCGGATGGCAAAGGAAAGATCCCGCAGAACGTCCGCTTCTTCGACTACGATCGACAGGTCAGCTCAGAGAAAGGCCAACGCGTCAAAGCGCGCCGCAATCGAACCACGGTTGTCATGCATGCGGAGGAACATACCGGCGAAGAACACCCGCGACTCCGCGGCATCCTCGTCTCCGACAACGAGTGGCAACCGGGCGTGAAGGTGATTGCGGTCGACGTTCCCGTCACCCGCAAGTAGCTTCGGCCCATGGCCAAGCTGACTGAAGCGGAGATCTCCGAGTCGCTCACAACCGTTCCGGATTGGAGTCTCGAGAGCGGCAACATCGTCCGCACCTTCGAGTTCAAAGATTTCGTCGTCGCGATGAAGTTTGTCAACGTGGTCGCCGACAAGTCCGAAGCCGCCTGGCATCATCCGGACATCGACATCCGCTGGAACAAGGTGCGGCTTGCCCTTTGCACGCACAGCGAAGGCGGCTTGACCAACAAGGATTTCAGCCTCGCCAAGGAATTTGACTCACTCGCCTGAGGCCATGCCGGACGTCCGCACGTTGTTCAAACGTTCGTTTGGGCACGCGCCACCACACGTCCTCAAGATCCCGCTCTCCCTGGAACTGCTCGGCGGCTACACCGAAGCGCACCAGGGAATCGTGCTTTCGACTGCCATCGATCGATTCGTCGAGGTCGCCTTCGTTCCTCGCCGGGACGGCAGGATCGATCTGGTGCGAGACGGTGCCGCCCAACGGCGCAGTTTCTGGCCAAGCGACTGCGAACCCGGCGCTATTCCCGGCTGGCTGGCTCCTGTGGCGGCGGTGGTCAATGAGCTGCGCACGCATGGCCGAACGATCCGCGGTTTCAATGCCGCCATCACAGTTCCCGGCACGGACTCATCCCCGGTCGTGCTCGCCGCCGTTCTGATGATTCGGCAGATGTTCCCCTTCGGACTTCGCGAATCCGGCTTGGGGCCGCCGCCGAACAAGGACAAAGGCGGATCACTTCCGAAGTTGACCCGCCAACAGTGTCTGCGGCTCGCGGGCTTGTGCGCCGATGCGGAACGAAACTTCAACCTTGGCGATGGTCTCTCACAGCACTTTGTCGCCTCCTTGATAAACCGGACCTTCGAAACGGTGCAGTTCGATTGTCTGAACAAGGCAGTGGAATCACATCCGCTCGCAGGGGAGTTTATTCCCTTGCTCCTACACACCGGGGTCAAAGATCGACACCATGGAATGCGCCGAGGTCAGTCCGATCTACTCGGTCGCAAGGCCGCCAAGAAACTGGGCGTCCCATCCCTCCGTTCCGTTCAGGTGGCTGATCTGCATAATTCCAAGGCCACCTTGAGCAAGGCAGAACAGAATGCCGTGCGTTTCGCCGTCGGTGAGTGCGCGCGAGCCGTATCAATCGAGTCGGCTTTACGTGACGGAGACATCTTGCAGGCGGGCAATCTCCTCCACCAAAGCCACGAGGAAGCCCGTAGTGTGGCCGGCATTACCACGCCCGAAACTGATTTACTCATCGACTTGGCCCAGAATCATGCCGCCTGCATCGGCGCCCGCTACACGGGCAATGGCTCAGCCGGCACGGCCTTTTGCCTCGTATCATGGCCCGCATCCAAGGAATTTGCCGCCCAATTGTCCGCCAACTACCGAAATGAAACCGGGCTCGAATTATCGTGTTCCCAGGTGAAGACCACCGATGGAACCATGGCCGGCAGGTCCGTTTTGTGCCGTCGGTGAAAAACTTCTGACTATTTGTAACCATCCCCGACGCCGAGGCGTTACCTGACTCGGTGCTGCATCGCGGGCCCATGACCGACGAGTGTTTTGATTTGGCAGAATGTCTGGCATGCGTCCGCGAGCAGGATGATTCCGCCGCTCGGACGCTGGTGGAACATTTGTGGCCACTCGTCATGAAGATCGTTCGCAGTCATCTGCCTCGTCGGATCGGTGAAGAAGATCTCGCGCAGGATGTGTTTACGAAGATCTTCACCCGGCTCGACCAATACGAAGCGCGGAAGCCCTTCGAACATTGGGTTTCCCGGGTGGCGGTCACGACCTGCCTCGACGCGCTGCGAGCTGAGA
>JBMYQZ010000144.1:0-4478 GCA_049601855.1 Limisphaerales bacterium
AAGGTCGCTTTGGGCATTCGCTGGTCATGGTCGCCTTATACCACTACCGTCTGTTCAACGGCCACTGACGGTCAGGCGCACATCACGGGAACCGAGGGACACACAATGAAGCATCCGCTGCTTTATGAGATCAACACACGCTGTTGGTTGCGTGATCTCAGTGATGAATCGGGCTCCGCCATCACGCTCAGCCAGATTCCCGAACGCGAATTCACGCGCTGGCTGGATCTCGGATTCACCCACATCTGGTTGATGGGGGTTTGGACCACGACGGTGGCCGCCCGAGAGCAGGCACTGCGTAGCCGCCAACTCCGCGAACGTTATGACGACGTTCTCCCGGACTGGCAGCCGGAGGACATCGGCGGTTCCCCCTACGCCATCGGCGATTACAATGTTCCCGAGGAACTTGGGGGCAATGATGGCCTGAAAGAATTCCGCCGTCGCCTACACGGACATGGCATGAAGCTGATCCTGGATTTCGTGCCGAACCATGTCGGCATCGGGCATTCCTGGTTGCAGTTCTGGCCGGAACTGTTTGTGCAAGGCCGGCCCGGATCGACCGGCGCCTTCAAGTGGCGAGCCAAAGACACGGACCATTGGATCGCCCACGGAAAGGATCCCTACTTTTCCGCTTGGGTCGACACCGCCCAATTGGATTTCCGACGACCGGAAACGCATCGAGCTTCGCTCGACACGCTCAAGTTGATCGCCAATCAATGCGACGGAGTTCGTTGCGACATGGCGATGCTGGTTCTGCGCAAAATCTTCGAGCGCACTTGGGAACAAGTCCCCTGCCCCGTCGCACCCTGCGAACGCGAGTTTTGGCCACACGCCATCGCCATGGTACGGGAACAAAGTCCGGAGTTCGTCTTCATCGCCGAGGCTTACTGGGACCTCGAACGCGATTTCCTCGATCAAGGCTTTGATTTCACCTACGACAAGTGGCTCACCGACCATCTGAAGAACGAAAACCCCACCCAGACCACCACCCACCTCAAGAATGCTCGGGATGGATTCATCGGTCGCTCAGTGCACTTCCTGGAGAATCACGATGAGCCGCGAGCCGCCACCGCCTTCGACTGGCGGGAACACCGTACCGCGGCCGTCTTGGCCTGTAGTCTCCCCGGGATGCGCCTGTTGCACGAAGGCCAATTGAGCGGCGCCGAGAAACAGATACCCGTGCAACTGGCTCGCCGTCCCCGTGAGGAACAAAACGACGAAATCCACGCCTTCTATACCTGGATCCTCCGTCTCCTTCGTGCCACCGCCATCGGCGATGGCGAACACAAGCTGCTGACCCCTTATCCCGCTTGGGCGACCAATGAAACCCATCAAGGCGTGACGGCCATTCAATGGCAGAAACATCCGGATGCTTTCGACCTCGTCGTGGTCAATCTTGCCGAACATGACGCGCAATGCTTCATCAACCCAGAAATACGAGGTCTCGCGAAGAACGACTGGAGCATGACCGATTTTCTCAGTCCGGCGGCCTTCACCCGCCCCGGTCGCGAGATTGCCAACAAGGGTATCTATCTCGCCCTTGCGCCGCACGCGGCGCAGATCCACCACTTCACACCGGCGTAGACAGATCGCGCGCCGATGCCTATTTTGCCCCGCTTGAGCGAGCGCAAGAAAACGCGGGTGTTGGTCGGCATGAGCGGTGGAGTGGATTCCTCCGCCACGGCCGCCGCTTTGATCGAGGAAGGTTACGACGTGGTCGGCGTCACGCTGAAGCTCTGGCCGCAGGACTGCGTCAATCGTGCCGAAGACAAATGTTGCGGTCCGCAAGCCGTGATGGATGCCCGCTCAGTCTGCCACAAACTCGGCGTCCCCTACTACCTCATTGACGAGGCCGAAGATTTCCAGAAGGAAGTGATCAATTACTTCGCCGAGGAATACAAAGCCGGACGTACGCCCAATCCCTGCGTGATGTGCAACGAGCGCCTGAAGTTTGGCAACCTCATCCGACGCGCAGATCAACTCGGTGCCGAATTCATCGCCACCGGCCATTTCGCCCGACTCGAGCGCACGCCAGAAGGCCGCACGTTGCTCTACAAAGGCAAAGACCCGCGCAAGGACCAGAGTTACTTTCTCTTTTCGCTGAAACAGCAACAACTCTCCCGCGCCATGTTTCCCCCGGGAGTGCGAGCTCAAGACCGCCGATAAGGAAGAGAGCATGGAGATCTGTTTCGTGCCGGACAAAGACTACGGGAAATTCCTCCAGCAAGCGGATCTCGTGCAGAAGCACAAAGGCGACATCGTCCACGTCAACGGCGCCGTGCTCGGCCAACACGATGGGATCGAATTCTACACGATCGGCCAACGCAAGGGCCTCGGAATTTTGCACCCCACGCCGCTCTACGTTGTCGATCTCAAACCGGACAGCAACCGCGTCATTGTGGGTGATGCCTCAATGTTGGATGACGACGAGTTTATTGTCGAACGCACCAATTGGATTCCCTACGAAGAACCGGACGGCCCAATCGAAGTCAGTGCGAAGATCCGCTACAACCATCCCGGTGCCGACGCCACGGTGACACCGCTGGACGATTGGCGTGCAAAGGTGAAGATGCACTCCCCCCAACGCGCCATCACACCCGGCCAAGCTTGCGTGTTTTATCAGAAAGATCTCGTGGTCGGCGGTGGTTGGATCGCGCGAAAGGCCGGTTGATTCATCCACAACCTTACTCTGTCCGCCTTTCTTGACTGCTGAAAATGGACAACGCCAAGGGAGATCTGATCTGGTTCCTCGCTCCGGATGGCGTGGCGTTCATTGAAGACGTGTACTTGCCCATCGGACTGACGACAATCGTTGTCAGCATCGTCGCTTCCGTCGCAGTTGTCTTTGCCTGTTCGTCACTGAAACGCCGTAAGTGGCCCGCAGCTGGATTCCCCGGCGCGATCGGCCGCTGGTTGCTGTGCCTGGCCTGGGCCTTTGCCGTTTTCGCGGCTGTGATTCCGGCGCTGTACCTATATCTCTGCGCCCGCTCCATCCAGACCCATTTTCAGCAGCCATCGAGCCTGCATGCCGTTGCGGTCGATGCTTTGTCGGAACCGATCGCGCAATTGTGCGTGCACTTGGAAGCAGGAGTCACGAATCGCACGCCGGACCAGATCGATGCCCACTTGGAGTCACTCGTTGCGGGAACACAGACGGTGTCGCCGCAACTCCTGCATCGATTGGCACCGACCATCGATCAGGCAATGATGCGGGAAATTCGCGAGAGCACTCGACAGGTCTTGGCCGCCAAGGGCCGACCAACCGATTTCGGCTTCGCATGGAAACTGTCGATGCTGACTGACATGTGGCTGCAACAGGCAGATCCGGCGACCATCCGCCAGTCATCGCGAGAAGTGTTGCTAGCACAGCAAGAAGGTACGGCGACCGTCGCCTCACTTGCGGAAACCGTCGCCAGTCAGCAACTGCATCCCGCGCTCATGACCGCCGCGCGAGAAGCCCAAGAACAACCTTGGCGAGCCGGCCGTTTCGATATCCTCGGATGGGCCGTAATGATTACCTTGGGGTTGTATGGCGTAGGCCGGCGGAACAAGCCGTTCAATCCATCGGACACAGTGGATTGATTCCTCGATCAGTCTGATCTTATTTCCGTGTGACGGATCTCCCCCCCGAGATTCGCCGTACGCGCCATCAGCGCAAACGTCACCAGGCTTAGCACCAGCGACGCAATCATCCCCCATTGCGGAACGGCTTTCCCTCCGCGAGCCTGAAACAACGCCACGGCAGCCAACACTCCAGCCAAGAAGATCCCCGTCGTCGCCTGGTCGGCCGCGTCCTCGTGCGCCTTGATCAATGCCGATTCGGCTGCGATTGCCTCCGGTTTGTTCTCATCTGCGAAATCCCCGGTGAACTTGATCGGAATCGAGACCAACATCAGCACCACCAACCACCACAGGCTCAACCGTTTCAGCTCCTCGCTCTTCTTGAACATCGCGCAGAGCAACAACAGTCCCACGAACAGCGATCCCAAAACGGGAACGTGATTCAACGCCAAATGCAGATGTACCCAATCCATTCGGAGAGTGAAAATGCCCGCGCACGCTTTGTCGATGATGTTCCAAACTCGGACTGGTGTAAGCACCTTCGAGGTGTATCCTAGAGACGTGTTCGACTCCGCACATCTCCAGCTCATCATCGCTGCCGGCGTGCCTGGACTGGATTACTTTGTGATCTTCATGCTGGGAATCCTCCTGGCGATCATCCTGACGGCGGGGATGTTTATCTGGCTCGCGACGATGCATGCCAAGGAACACAAACTGGGCAACGAACGGCACCATCGATTGCTTCCAACCGACGATTACGACGACTCGCTCCCCTACTCCGCGCTCATCAACATGCCAAATCAATGGATCGCCGTACAGGGAGTGACGGCGGAAGCGTTGGTAAACGCGTTGAAGCTGCAGAACCTCAACGAATGCACTTGGACCGATGGGCTCGCTAACGCCAGTCAAAACCGCGT
>JBMYQZ010000144.1:4488-9843 GCA_049601855.1 Limisphaerales bacterium
GTCTTTATCTCTCCGCGCATCGGCAACTGGACGCTCATTCTCGGCGACGGCCTGCCGGATCCGGTCACTGACGTGGATCATTGTTTCCATTTCCTCAACCGTCTCAGCGGTGAACTCGGCCACGTCCAGTACTTCAGCGCCAATCGTGCGCTCGGCTTTCATGGTTGGGCGAAATTCTATCAAGGCAAGGTCGTCCGCGCCTACGCCTGGGCCGGCCAGACAATCTGGAATCAAGGTACGATGTCCTCCGCCGAACTGAAGCTCGGCGCCATCTGCCATGATTATCTCGAAGACGAGCACATCACCTGGCAGGAACAACAGGAGATCAGTGCGAACAACATCGAGATCATCCCCCCGCTTTCCGCCCGTTGGAGCATTGATCCATCAGCCATCGACGCCCGTAAGATCGAGGCGTTTCCGGGATTGACCGGAGAGATTGGCTGAACGTATCAATGCTTGGCACTGGCTTCGGCCAGCGCCGTGTTCCACACTGAAAAGCAGTAAAATCGTTCCCGCTTATGTCACTCGAATTAGCGTTGGAGAATTATCCGAAGGAGATCACCACCAAGTCTGGCACCACCATCACTCTGCGCCCCTTGCAGCAAGGCGATGCCGAGGCCTATCACGCCTTGTTTCAGACCATGCCCCCGGCGGAGATCCAATACATCAAACACCGCGTCGTCGACCTGCAGACCTTCCAGGACTGGTGCGATCACATCGATCTGGGCCACAATCTACCGCTACTGGCTCTGCGCGAAGGCCGTGTCATCGGGGCCGGCACGCTGCATCAAAAGCTCGGTGGTTGGCGTCGCCACATCGGCCGTGTCAGCGTGCATTGTGAACCCAAGGAACGTGGCCAAGGAGTCGGTTATACGTTGCTGGCAGAAATCATCGAACTCGCCAGTCAATCCGGACTGCAACGTCTGGAAGCCGAGTTCATGGCTGAACAAATCAGCGCCATGGCACTTTCTGCGCACCACGGTTTTGAAGAACTCTATCGGCTTGAGGAGTACGTCAAGGACATGCAGGCCATCGATCACGACTACGTCTTGATGGGACTGAAGCTGACGACCGACGAAGAATACGCCGGCATGGGTTGAGGCATGGCGCCTGAGATCTGTCCCAATTGCGGCGCCTTGATCGAAGATGAGCGCGCGCTCGCCTGCCCGCAGTGCGGTGCGGATGAATCCACCGGTTGGGGCGACGATGCCACCGCTCAACGACTTGGAGTTCCGGACGCGGACTTCGACTACGACGAGTACGTCGAAAGCGAGTTCAGCACCGAAAAGAGGAACCCGGTAAAAACCAAGGGAATTTCCTGGTGGGCCTGGGCGCTCACGCTGCTCATCGTGTTCCTCTTGATTCGCAACTATTTGTAAACAACGATGCGCGCATGTTCTCGGCTCGCATTATCGCCGCCCTCGCGCTCGTTGGTTCGCTTTCCCTAAGCGCCGGCGATTGGCCGCAATTTCTCGGTCCCCAGCGCGACAACTCCACCAGCGAACAACTCGATTGGTCCACCGCGCAACGGGTCTGGTCCGAACGAGTCGGTACCGGCTGGTCCGGCCCCGTGGTGAAGGACGGGAAAGTTGTTCTCTTTCATCGCCAGGGTGACCAGGAGCTCATCGATTGTCGTGACGCCAAGACGGGCAAATTAATTTGGCAGGCCAAGACGATGACGGAGTACGTCGACGGCTTTGGCATGGACAACGGGCCTCGCGCCACCCCAACGATCATGGGCGACCAGGTCTACTGCTTCGGCGCGGAGGGCAACGTGCATTGCGTCGACCTCAAGACCGGCAAAGTGCGGTGGTCAAATCGATTGGCAAAAACCCTGCGGGCGCCCAAAGGGTTCTTCGGACTCGCCTGCTCTCCTCTCTTTCATGAAGGCAAGATCCTGCTGAATCCCGGTGCTCCGGGCGGACACGGGATTATCGCGCTGGATGCCAAAACCGGAAAACTCGCGTGGAAAGCCACCGATGATGCCGCCAGCTACGCGTCGCCCGTGATCCAGAAGATTGCCGGTGAACAACGCGCCGTCTTGATCGCCCGGGCCAATGTGTTTTCGCTCAACCCGCGGGACGGCAAGACGCATTGGAAACACGCCTTCAGCCCCGCTATTCAGGCTTCCGTCAGTGGCTCGACCCCGCTGATCCACGACGACATCGTTTTCACCACCGCGTCCTACGGCGCGGGTGCACTCACGCTCAAGGTCACCAAAGCCCGGGCCAACGTGCTGTGGGAAAACGACTCCTCTCTCTCCTGCCAATACCACACCCCGCTGTTGTACCGGGGACACCTCTACGGATTTCACGGTCGCTTGGACACCGGACCCCGACCTGAATTCCGCTGCGTCGAGCTTGCCACCGGAAAGGTCAAGTGGACGAACAAGCGAGTGGGCGCGGGCGCGATCATCGCGTCGAACGGGAAGATACTGCTATTGACCGTGGATGGCCAATTGCTGAACGGCAGTGTCTCACCCGAAGGCTACCGGGAGCTCGGGCGCCAACAGGTGCTCGGCTTCGAAGTCCGCGCTCATCCCGCCCTGTCGGAAAGTCACTTCTACGCCCGCGACAAAAAGAACCTCGTCTGCTTCAAATTGCGGTAAACTGGGCTCATGCGATCCGCCCACTTGATTTCCACGCTGCTCCTGACGCTGGCTTGCGTCACGACCCCGGCGGCAGTGGATTTCGATCGCGATATTCGGCCACTGCTTTCCGATCGCTGCTTCAAATGTCACGGGCCGGATGAGAAGCAACGCGAGGCCAAGCTCCGCCTCGACACCCAAGCCGGCATCGCCAGTGTCGTACAGCCCGGCAATGTCTCCGCCAGCGATCTCTTCCGTCGCATCGTCGCGCACGACCCGGATGATCGAATGCCGCCGCCTGATTCACGCCTTTCTTTGGCCACGCACGAGAAGCGGCTCCTCGCCAACTGGATCAAGGCCGGCGCGAAATTCAGTCGGCACTGGGCCTTCGTCCCGCCGCGGGCATCGAAGCCCACCGGCAAGCGCAACCCGATCGACGAGTTCATCGACGCCCAGAACGAGCATCGCGGTCTCACGAATGCGCCACCAGCATCCCGCGAGGTATTGATCCGCCGACTCAGTTTTGATCTCACCGGCCTCCCGCCAACTCCCGCCGAGATCGACGCCTTCCTTCGTGACGACCAGCCCAACGCGGACGGCCGTCTCATCGTGCGACTACTCGCATCGAAGCGCTTCGGCGAACGCATGGCCAGCTACTGGCTCGATGCCGCCCGATACGCAGATACTAGCGGCTACCTTTACGACTGGCCCCGTACGCAGTGGCCGTGGCGTGACTGGGTCATCCGCGCCTTCAACGACAACCTGCCGTTCAACGATTTCATCCGCTGGCAAATCGCCGGTGACCTGATGCCCAATCCTATCGGCGACCAGATCATCGCCACCGCCTTCAATCGCAATCACGGCTACACCATCGAGAACGGCATCATCGGCGAGGAATATCGCACTGCCTACGTCGCCGATCGCGTCACGACCCTCGGCACCGTCTTTCTCGGACTCACCCTCGAATGCGCGCGTTGCCACGACCACAAGTATGACCCGATCACCCAGAAGGATTTCTACGAATTGTTCGCCTTCTTTAATCACGCGCCCGAAGTCGGCGTGCAACCAAACAAGGCGACCTTTGCAACGCCGTTCGTCGGCGTCCCCCAACCTCCGCAGCTCCAAGCCATCGAGGACACTGAAAATCGGATCAAGAAACTCAACAACGAACTCATCCGCCCGGACACGGGCGCAGATGCCGGGCAACCCAGCTGGGAAAGTCAGGTCCAGTCGCAATGGACCTTGCTACGTCCCCGCAATGCCAAGTCTCGGCGCGGGGCGACATTCAAGATCAAGCCTGATCATTCGATCCAGGTCACGGGACCAAACCCGGAGAGCGATCAATACGTCGTGCATCTGCATCAGCAGACGAAAGGTTTTTCCACTGCCATTCGCCTGGAAGCACTGAGCGATCCCACGATGAAGAACGGCGGCCCAGGCCGCTCTGCCAATGGCAATGCCCTGTTGACCTTCGTCACGGTCACGAAGATTCGTGAAGACGGATTCCGCGAAGCGATCCCGTTGATCCGCGCCTCGGCGGATCGCGCCAGCCCGCCGTTCCTACCGGAAGGAGCGATCGACTCCGGGCCCCGCACGGGATGGGCCGCACCGAGCAACGGCGGTCGTTCGCCCTGTTCCATCGTGTTGGAGTTTTCCAAGCCGCACGAATTCAAGACGGGAGACATCGTCGAGGCGCAACTCACGTTCGGTTCCCCGTATCCTCAACACACCTTCGGCCGCATTCGTTTCGCCCTCACCACCCGGGCGGCGCCGACGCGCTTGGACCCCACGGGATTGGTCGACCATCTTGCCTCATTGCCCGTATCGCAACGATCCGAGCAGGAAGCCGAGATCGTGAGACGCTTTACCCGTTCGCGGTTCTCGCCCACTTACCGAAAGCTGAACGCACAGATCCTGGATCTGGAGAAACAGTTGGCCGGTCAACGCGATGCCATCCCAAATCTCATGATCATGCAGGACACCATGCGCCGAAAGACCCATGTGTTGGCGCGCGGACGGTATGATGAACCCGGCGAAGAGGTGCAACCAGACACGCCAGGAATTCTCCCGCCGTTTCCCGAAGGCGCGCCACGCAATCGATTGGGATTGGCCCAATGGCTGACCAGCCAGGAAAACCCATTGGTGGCCCGGGTTATCGTGAACCAGATCTGGCAGCTGTTCTTCGGGAGAGGTCTCGTCAAGTCCGTCGACGATTTCGGTGTGCAAGGCGAACGCCCGAGTCATCCGGAGCTGCTGGATTTCCTAGCCTCCGACTTTGTCCAACGCGGGTGGAACGTCAAACGCCTGATCCACCTGATCGTCTCCTCCGAAGCCTATCAACGCGATTCCAACACCACCCCCGAACAACTCCGAAGCGATCCGGACAATCACAATTTGACGCGTGGACCCCGCTTCCGTCTCCCGGCGGAAATGATACGCGACAGTGCCCTCTTCGTGAGCAGCCTGCTGCATGAGCAACTCGGCGGCCCGAGCGTGAAACCCTACCAACCAGCGGGACTCTGGGCGCGGCTAACCAAGCACCCCGATTTTCAGCAAACCTATCAGCCTGACACCGGCCAAAATCTTTATCGCCGCTCACTGTATACCTATTGGAAACGAGCCTCCCTCCATCCGATGCTCGCGACCTTTGATGCACCGCGCCGACAGGTCTGCACGGTATCCCGCCGCCCGACCAACACCCCCCAACAAGCGCTGATCCTGCTCCACGATCCGCAGTTCGTCGAAGCCGCCCGACATCTCGCAGATCG
>JBMYQZ010000145.1:0-256 GCA_049601855.1 Limisphaerales bacterium
CCGTTGAGAAAACCGTTGCTGTTGCGCAGGGCTTCGATGATGTCGTCGGACAGCGTGGCAACCCGACCGTAGCCGGCGCGGTCCGGAGTTCACGCTTTGGCTTGCATGGTACGAACTTGTTCGAGCTATCAGGATCCACACGCTAAAGCGAAAACTCCAACAGATGTGTCCATGGAACCCCACTTCATCAGTCCGGAACGGACAGTTGACGAATCCAATCTGCCACCCGATCAATGTCCATCAGATCGAACTCTCG
>JBMYQZ010000145.1:266-9842 GCA_049601855.1 Limisphaerales bacterium
TTGCAAAAGCAATTCGAACTCTCGCATGTGCATGCTCAGCCTCAGTTCACCGATGAATTCACGACCGACCCGCGGCGCGTTCCTTGGATCCCTGATTCAATTCCTGTTGGCGCTGACCTTCGGGAACCTGAACACGAGCGGGGCGGATTCGGAGAAAATGCCATTGGCGACGCTTGCCGTCATTTCGAACCCTTACATCACGACGCTACCACCGAAGCAGATCATTGATGAGAACAAGCGGATTCGAGACTTCCTGGCGAAGACGGCACCGGCGGCGATGGATAAGACCGTAGGGATCGTCAACGGGCTGCAGCCGGATGCGTTGATCGTGCTTGGTTCTGCTACCTGGACGGGATCGCGGGCCGACTTCGATCGCTTCAAAGGATATCTGGACCGTATTACTGTTCCGAAGCTCATCGTTCCGGGAGCGCGCGATTTATTGTCACCGGAGAGCAAGGTGTGGATCGAGGGACTTGGAGAACTTGATGCCACCGACTTGGTGCGCGACGTCGGTAGTGTGCGTCTGGTGTTTGCGAGTGATCTGCACACCGAAACGGAAGCGGCCTGTGAGCGAATCGAAAGGCAGTTGTCGGCAAGAGACGCCAAGGCCAAGGCTGTGATGCTTTTCAACGCGCATCCTTTCCGCGGGCGAACGAAACGAGATCTCGATAATTCAAAATTCTGGCCACTGATCGAGAAGTTCAAGATCGCTGGAGAATTCGAAGCCACTCGCTACGGGGCCAGGGAGCGGCTGATCAAGACATTGCCGAGTTGGACGGTCGGGTCGACCGGTTGGTCCACCCGCGGTGCGATCACCCGCATTCGGGTGTTCACCGATCGGATCGAAGTTTCGCAGTACTCGGATCCCGACAAGAAGGTCTTCGCCCTGACGGCTCCGAATCCGGTGGCGGCGGAACGTTTCTCACCTGTCGAGGATGATCCATATGGCTCGCTCAGCTACTCGGCGGAGTTGAAGAAGAATCCGGACTTCACGGTGGCCTTGATCTCGGATCCGCAGTTCGACCGGGAACGGAGTCGGCAGACGCTGATCAACCGCGCAGAGGCTGGTATCGCGGAATTGAATCGACTAAATCCAGATCTCGTTTTCATCACTGGAGACCTGGTGAACAACAACCTTCCCGAGGAATGGGATCTGTTCAACGACATCTTTGCCAAGCTCAAGCCCCAGCGTTACGTCGTGCCGGGTAATCACGACGTGTTGTTCAATTACGACTTCATCGAGGCCAATTACTCCAGTGCACCGGAGAAGAAGCCGGACTATGCGACGCTGGTGAAAATGGCATTGGTTCGTGCGCAGAAGGATGGATTCAAGGGTCCTGCCGCACTTTTTGAAAAGTATACCGGCAGTCCGCCTCGTCAGACGGTTGAGCATGGCGACGCCGCCTTCATTACTGTTCCCTTTCTTACCACCCGGGCTGATCCGGAACAGATCGAGTATCTGCGCAAACAGTTGGAAGCTGCGGCCGATAAACGTCATGTCTTCGTGGCTGCGCATTATCCGTCGCTCTCAGTGTTCGGCAACAACGTGCATCCGGATCGGGGTGGCAAGGAAGTCTTGGAATTGCTCAAGCGACACAAGGTCGCGGGTTTCCTCTTCGGGCATCGACATCGTAACGGTTTTTCCATGTTCGAGAATACTGCGCACGTGCTGACTGACAATATGGGCTCCATCCATCTCCTGCACGTTCATGACGAACACATCGTGATCGGCCGTAAACGCATCGGCGCTGCGCTCCACCCGACGCTCACGATCGCGGAACCGAGGAGCCAACCATGAACCTCACTCTTCGGGAGTGGGCGAGACAGATCAACTCGTACCGATCTGAGCAGCCACGCGTTGTTGGTGTTCGTCCACTCGATACGTTGATAGCGCCTCGCGAATCCGATCCGTTGGTTGGGAGTCGGGAAACAGGCGATAACTCGGCGCGATGATTTCGTCGATCGCGACCGGCGCGATTTCGATGATGGATAGGATTGGGAATTTTGTGCCAATTGCGGAGGTCAGCTGCTGGTGTTTTTGGTCGTAACCGACATCGCCTGGTTTCAGGACGGAACCGGAACCCGAGACCTTGAATCCCTTCTGGACGAACACGTTTACAAAACTGGCGCAGACCCGCTCGTTCTGCTCGATGTTCCTTACGGTCACGGGTGAAGCAATGTTCGCCACGAGAATCTTGCCTTCGCCATCGTGCAGAAACGCTTCTTTCGGTAAGACATTGGGAAAGCCTTCCTCCGACACAGTGGCAAGCCAGCAGAGCACGCTTGCTCAATCGATTCGGCAATCTCAGTTGTGATCAGATTCGACATGACGGATTGATGCAATGATCGCGTCACTTTGTCATCCAGATCCTGTTCTGGGATTGATCACGCCTGCTTGACGTCGTCGTCGTCAGTTCGTATTCCAGCGACGTGAATCGGCTCATCATTCTTCTCTTAACATCGCTGCTCATCGCATCCACTCATGCAGCCAATCGTGGCAAGCATATCAAGTCGGGCCCCAATGACCCGATGCCCAAGGCCGCGGTGATGAAGCTTACGGGAGATTGGCAGGGGGCGAAGCTGAGCAAGAATGTGCGGATCCTCTGGTTGTCCGGCCCGGAAGATCATCGGGGTGGCGAACACGACTACATCCGGATCAAGGAATTGTTCGTGCCGATGTTGAAGTCCGTTCCGCGGGTGACGGTGGATGAGGCGTTTCTGTTTCCGACCCAGAAGCAATTTGAGCGCGCCGATCTCCTGATTCAGTTCCTTCACCTGCCGGACCTGACTGACCAGCAGTTGGCGATGTATCAGCGGTTTGTCGATCGAGGGGGCAACGTCGTGTCGATTCATGAATCCTGCATCATCCGGCCGGTCGCGCGGGCTGAGAAACTGGCGGGTTGCATCGGTTGCTCGTGGAAAGGCAACCAATCATCCCGGTGGAGCAAGTTCGGCCACGACACACCGCTCTTCCTCAACACGGATCATCCTGCCTTCGCCGGTCTGCCCAAGTCCGTGAAGCTGAATGACGAGTCTTATTGGAATCTGTTGCCCAGTAAGAAGAACGTCGAAGTCATCGGCGTGCTCGCTCCTGATGCCAGTGGAAAGAATACACCGTTTGCGCGCCTGCTCAGGAGCAAGGATGTCCGTCCCGATGCGTTTTGGACTTACCAATCGGGCAAGGGGAAGGTTTTCGGTACGACCACTGGTCATTACACCTACACTTATCACGATCCGGTTTATCGGTTGTTGTTGCTTCGCGGGATTGCGTGGGCAATCGATGAAGATCCGGCACCGTTCATGCCGCTGGTGTATCGCGGCATCACCAGCAAACAGGGACTTGTAGGTACGACGGACACGATGATGGATTACCAGAATCGCAAGCGCTGAGCTCGATTCCCGGGTAATTGCCGTCGATGAATGAATTGCTGATCAACGAAGAGATTCACCAACAGGTGATCCGGGAGTTGTTGCCTTCGGCAGAGCGGTTCGTATGGATTGCGACCGCGGATATCAAGGACATGCACGTGGAGCGGAGTCCCGGACGCTACGATACCTTTCTGGCGGTGTTTGCCGAGCTGGTGCGGGAAGGTGTGAATATTCGGCTCATGCATGCGAAGGAGCCGGGGCCAAGATTCCGGGAGGACTTCGATCGTTTTCCCGAGTTGATTGAGTCGGAGCACTTCGAGCGCTTTCTGTGTCCGCGCAATCACATGAAGTGCATTCTCGTTGATGGCCGTGCCGCCTTTGTAGGATCAGCCAATCTCACCGGCGCGGGAATGGGGGCGAAGTCACCGCGGAAGAGGAACTTCGAAGCGGGCTTTCTGACCGATGAGGCGGGGACGATTCAACGGCTGATGGAATTCTTCGACACGTTCTATCTCGGCGACTACTGCAAGGGCTGCGGTCGCCGGGATGTGTGTCCGGATCCGTTGGCGTAAAGCGCGCTATTCGGTGATGGGCTTCTGCGTCAGCGGATCGCGGAGGGGCACATTGACGATGGCGCCCTTGGAGATATCCTTGGCGGCAACCTTGTGGTCGGGGTGGCCCTTGAGGATCTCGTCCTTCTTGCCGATGAAGAGCACGATCGCCTTGTTCAGCTTCACGAAGCGCTTGGCGGCGCGTTGCACATCGGCGGCGTTCACCTTGCCGACGCGGGCACGGTAATTTTTCCAATAGTTCGGATCCTTGGCGAAGCGTCCGGAGAGTTCGTCCTCGGCAAAGAGCGAGGCAGTCTGTCCCTTGGTCGCGAAGGCCTGTGGGAAGGTCTCGATGTAAGATTTCTTCGCGGTGCTGAGTTCCTCGTCGGTCACGGGCTTGGCGGCGATCTTCCCAAACTCCTCCATTACGATCGAGGTGGCGTACATGACGGTGATGGACTTGGACTGGAAACCGGCGATGAAGTACTGCGGGTAATGCACGCCGCCGGGCAGCGCAGAGCCGGCGGAATAGGCGAGGCCTTCGTCGGAGCGGACGCGGTTCATGATGCGCGAAGTGAAGCCACCGCCACCAAGAACGTCGTTCATGACCTGGGAGGCGAAGTAGTCGGGATCGTCGCGGGTGAGACCGGGCATGATCACGTTCACGCGGCCTTGAGGAACATCCTTCTCGATGATGTAGATACCGGGCTTGGACATCGTGTATTTGGAAGGAACTTTCGGCGGGGTCTTGCCCTTGAACGGCCACTTGGCGAAGAGCTTCTCGAGCTTGCCGATCATCTGCTTGCGGTCGAAGTCGCCGTTGACGGAGACGACGAAGTTCTGCGGGACCATCCAGGTGCGATGGAACTTCTTCAGGTCATCGCGGGTGATGGATTCGATCGAAGCCTTGGTGCTGATGCGGTTGAGGTAGAAATCGTCACCGTAGACGAGTCGATAACGCTCCCGACGCTCGATGCTGCGCGGGTTGTCGTTGCGCTGCTTCATGTTCTGGATCAGCTGGTCCTTGCGCAGGATGATCTTGGCTTCCTCAAAGCTGGGGGCAGTCAGCACTTCGCGCAGAATCTTCAGACCCTCGTCGAGGTCCTTGGAGAGGAGGTTGAGATTTACATTGCCGGTGGTATTGCCGATGGAACTGCTGAGTTGGGCGGCCAGAAACGCGACATGTTCGTCAAGATCATCGGCTTTCCATGATTTCGTGCCGGCCTTGGAGAGCAGGTAACCGGTCATGCCAGCAAGACCTTCCTTGCCGTTCGGATTCAGGAAGGAACCAGCGCGGAAACCGATCGAGATGTTGATCAGCGGCAGTTCGCGATCCGGCACCACGTAGGCCACGGGACCCGACTTGAGCTGCACGCGGTAATCGGCGGGATTCGGCGGCTCATAGGTCAGATTCGGGTATTTCAGCTTCTCCGGCCGATCCGGGATCGGCTGGGCTGACACCGAGATGATGCTCACAGCGAGCAGGAAGAAAATCGTGGTCTTGAGACGTTCCATAACGGTCCGCCGAGGAGATGATGGATTTGGTGAAAAGGAAACAGAAAAGTGCGGCTACTTAAGCATCAGCTGCCAGTAGGCCACATCGATCCACTGTCCGAATTTGCGGCCGACTTCGCGATAGTGAGCGACCTTTTCGAATCCGAGGGATTCGTGCAGTCCGACGCTGGGGTCGTTGGGCAGGGCGATGCCGCCGATGACGGTGTGGATCTTCATTTCGCGGAGAAGCTCGAAGAGACGCTGGTAGAGCTGCTTGCCGAGACCGCGACCAGTGGCAGCGGGGTCGAGGTAGACGGAGCATTCGACGGAATGTCGGTAGGCGCTGCGCGGTCTCCATTGTTGGGCGTAGGCGGAGCCGGAAACGATTCCATCTTCCTCGGCGACCAACCGGGGAAGTGTGTTGGAAACCATGCGATTATTCATTTCCTCCGCCGTGACCGGTGTTTCCTCGAAGGTGATGATCGTGTGCTCGATGTAGTGATTGTAGATCCGGGCGATGGCTCCGGCGTCGTCGTTGGTAGCGCGCCGGATCATGACTCGATCTTCTTGTCGGCGTTGATGCCCAAGGCGGCGAGGCCCGCGACCAGGAAACCGGCGGAGAACAACAGGAAGGCTTCGCTCCAGTCGCCGTTGGTGTCCCACTTCTTCAACACTGTGGGTACCAGCAGAATGGTGACGCCGGCGCCGAAGTTGCCCCACATGTTGCCCCAGCCAAAGACGGCCGCGGTGTTCTTGCCGCCGACATCCTGCATGTAGGCCCAGATCGTGGGCACGCTCATATCGACGACGAAGGCGACGATGCTGGCGGCCGCGACGAAGGCCCAGGCGGATTCGAGTCGCAGGCAGGACAGGTAGGCGAGCACACCAACCGCGTAGCACGCGACCAAGGGGAGGGAGCGGCCACGTCGACGTCCGAGTTTCCGTGCGGCCAGGTCGGCCATGGGACCGCCGAGCAACATGCCGATGATGCCGCAGGTCAGGATGATGGTGGACATCATGCCGCCGGTTTTGGGATCCACGCCCTTGATGTCCTTCAAGTAGGTGGGCAGCCACGACACGAGAAAGGCCCAACCAAAGTTGATCCCGAATTGAAGCAGGCACATCAACCACATCGCGCCGCTCCGCATCAATGGCAGGATGGGTGGAAAGGGCGGGGGACCGGCGTCGGAATCCGTTTCGTCGCCGGCGATCAGTTGGCATTCGGATTTGTTGCAAGCCGGGTGTTCGGCCGGGGTCTCACGAAAGGTGAACCAGAAGTAGCCGGCCACCAGGACACCCAGGCTGCCGTAGGTGATCAGCACTGCGCGCCAACCGAAGATGTCCGCCAACAGCCAAGCTGTGATGATCGGCGCGAGTGCCCCGCCGATTCGCCCACCGACGGACACGATACTGCTGGCCTTGCCCCGGTCCGGCAGCGCGGTCCATCGTTTGATCAGGCTGCCCGCCGTTGGATAGCAACCGGCCTGGGCCAGCCCAAACAAGGAGCGTGCGATGATGAACGCGACAAAACCGCCGGCCAGTCCGGTCATCAAGGTGCAGGCCGACCAGGCGAGGATGTAGAGCGGCAACATCTTTCGGGCGCCAAAGCGATCGGACAACCACCCGGCGGGAGTCTGCGCGAGCGCGTAGGCAAAGAAGAACGAAGCCAGGATGGCGCCTTTGTGCTGGTCGCCGATGCCCAGCGCGGTCTTGAACTCGTCGAGTTTGGCGATCTCCGCAAGACACACGCGGTCCAGGTAGAGCATCACCGCCGCCAAGGTGGTTACGCCTATGACCTGGTAGCGGACGTTCGTGGGTTGAGCGGCTTCGCTCACAACTCGCTCTTTCGATATTGGTCCTGACCGGGTTGGAAGAGTTCGGGTAGCAACGCCGTTCCCAGGCCCGGATCAGTTGGGGGTTTCAGGTGGCCGTTTTCGATCTGTGGCGGACGATCGATCAGGCGTTCGTAGAAAGTGCGGATGTGGGCGCGGACGGTTTCCTGGAAGACGACGTTCGCGGATGCGGTCGCGCAGTGCAGACCGGAGAACATCGTGATCGGTCCGGTGCAATCGTGCATGGTGGCGGGGACGTTGTAGGTCTGGGCGAGCTCGATGATACGGCGCGTTTCGCTGATGCCGCCGGCCCAGGTCGGGTCGACCATGATGTAATCGGTGGCTTTGGCCTTGAGCAGGTCGAGGTAGGCATTGCGTCCGAGCAACATTTCGCTGGCGGCGATCGGCAGCCCGGATTGGTGGCGGAAATCGGCGAGGGTCTCGACGTTGTCCACGGGAAGCATGTCCTCGAGCCAGCACGGCTTGATCTCGCGCAAGGCTTCGGCGAGGCGTAGCGCCGCGGGCAAGCGGAAGAAGGCGTGGCCTTCAATCATGATCTCGATCTGTTCGCCAACCGCCGACCGGATTTCCCGTAGAGGTTTCATGCCTTGCTCGATGTCGGCCGCGGTCAGGCGGAGACCGCCGCTGCGATGAACGTAGCGGTCAAAGGGCCAGACCTTCATGCCAGCGATACCTTCCTTCACCAATTCCTCCGCGAGTTGACCGGGGGCGTGAATTGACGACCAGTTGTCCTGTAAGTTTCCCGGATCGCCTTCGTCGCCATAGCCGGGCCAACCGGGATGTTTGGGTGTCTCCGGCGAAGAACCTTTCACGGCTCCATAACCGGGACCGCCGCAGGTGTTGTAGATCGGCACGGTTGACTGCACCTGCCCGCCGAGGATTCGCCAGATCGGTTGTTCGCAGACCTGCCCGAGAATATCCCAAAGTGCGACATCGATCGTCGAGAGTGCCCGCATCTCCGCACCCGGGGCGCCGAAGGCGGAGCAGCGTTCGTAGAGAAAACGCCAGTGCGCCTCGATGTCCGTCGCCTCCGCGCCGAGCAGACGTTCGGCCATCCAATCGTGGATCAACGACTGGATCGCGTGCGGTGTGTAGTACGTTTCGCCGCAACCAATGATACCAGCGTCCGTGTGCACGCGGACGAGCACGAGGTTGGGCATGATGGCGGCGGGGATGGTGGTCTCAATGGCGGTGATCTTCGGCATGGTCGTGGGACGGCAACCGTGATGGCGCAAGCGTTGGCAAAGGCCAAGCTTCAAGTGTTGCCGCGAAGCGGCTTTTCTCCTATCAGTCCGGCATGAAGTCCATGTGTATCTGGATGCTGGCGCTTGCGCTGGTGATTGCCGGCGGCGAAGCCTTTGCCGCGAAGAACAACATCGTCGTGTTTATCACCGACGACCAAAGCCCGACGATGGGTTGCTACGGCGACGACGCGGCGACCACACCCAATATGGACAAGCTCGCGTCCGACGGCGTGTTGTTCAATTACGCCTTCTGCACGACGGCGAGTTGCAGTGCGAGTCGCTCGGTCGTGTTGACCGGTCTGCACAATCACGCCAACGGCCACTACGGCCACCTGCACAGTTATCACAAATTCAGCAGCTATCCCTGGGTGCAGACTTTGCCCGTGTTGCTGGCCAAGAAGGGCTACCGCACGGCGCGGATCGGCAAGCACCACAACGGACCGGAGGAGGTCTATTTCTTCGAAGAGAAGCTGAAGGGCAACAGCCGCAGTCCGGTCGAGATGGCTGACAACTGCAAGGAGTTCATCACGGCCGACGATGACAAGCCGTTCTTCCTCTACTTCGCCACTTCCGATCCGCATCGCGGTGGCGGTTTCGCCGATGAGTTGCCTTACAAGCCCGACCGCTTTGGCAACAAGCCGAACAAGGGTGAGTATCCCGGCGTGAAGGAAGTCTTCTACGAACACGACGAAGTGAACGTGCCGCCGTTCCTGCCTGATACGCCGACCTGTCGCGCGGAATTGGCGCAGTATTACCAGAGCGTCGCCCGCATCGACCAGGGGCTCGGTCGTCTGGTCGAGATCCTGAAGAAAGCCGGCAAGTATGAGGACACGTTGATCCTGTTCACTTCCGATCACGGCATGGCCTTTGCCGGCGGCAAGACCACGGTCTACGAAGGCGGCATGCGCGTGCCGTTCATCGTCCGCAATCCGTATGCCAAGGCGCGCGGTATCCAGAATAACGGGATGATCAGTTTTATCGACATCACCCCGACGCTGCTGGACTTCGCTGGCGGATTCAATCGCAAGACCCGCAGCACCGATCTTGCGACCCGCACCCGCGGTC
>JBMYQZ010000146.1:0-5979 GCA_049601855.1 Limisphaerales bacterium
ACCAAACAAGGTGCCCTCGGCTTCATCAGCGGCCTAATTCTCGATCGCGGTTGGGTCAATTATGCTGAAACCATCTTCTTCGGATGGGGCCTTGGCATTCTCATCCTGAAGGTCCTGAAGCTCAAACATCAGCGCTCCGCCATGGCCTTGGACCCGTTGCCTGATGAAATTGGCCGCCTCATCGATCGCGACAACGTGGGGCAGTTCATCGACTATCTCTATGAGCAGATCCCGACCTCCCTCCGCGACAGCATGATGGTCAACCGCATTCGCAAGGGCTTGGAACTCTTCGAGGGTCGTCAAGTGAACTCCGAAGTCTCCTCCATGATGGAGAATCAGTCCGGCATCGATTCCACGCGAATCTCCGGTAGCTACAGTTCGGTCAAACTCTTCATCGCAATCATTCCGCTGTTCGGATTTATCGGAACGGTGCTCGGTCTGTCCGGAGCCATCGGCACCTTCTCCACCGCGCTCGGTGCCACCGGCGGAGACGCCGCGGCGAACATGGACAACCTAATGGAATCTCTCGGCGGTGTTACCTCCGGCTTGGGAACCGCCTTCGACACCACCCTGCTTGGCTTGCTCTATTCCATCACCTTGATGATCCCCGCCTCCGCCCTGCAAAAGGTCGAGGACGACAACCTCAACCACATCGACGCCTACTGCACAGAAACGTTGATGCCTCGCCTGAACGACGGCAGCAACGCTGCCGGCGGTGATATGAGCGCTTTCATGGACGCCATGGTGATCGCCTTCAACCACGCCCAGTCTCAATACCTCGGAGGCATCAACAAGGCCGCCGCGATGATCGAGCAACAAAGCCAAAGTCTGGAGGCGAGATCTGTCGAAAACCAAAAACAGATAAAAGCCTCCTTCGAGAGTTCGGTCAGCGATCTCTCCACCGCCACCAAAGGTTCGATCGATCAGATGCTCAAGAACGCTGAGGCAAGCGTTGGGAAGCTCACTGGAGCCATGACCAACGCCGACAAGTACATCGGCGAACTCGGCACCAGCATCAAGACCACCTCCTCCCACGTCGGCAGCCTCGAGAAGAATTCCCGGGAACAATCCAAGCTCTTTCAGGACACCATGGAGAAATCCATCAAGGGTGTGCAGGCGGAGAGTGCCAAGGTTCTCACCGAGACGATGAAGACGGCGGTCTCCGAAACAAGCAAAGCCCTCGACGGTCTGGTCCGCCCCACGTCGGAGAAGCTCAACGAGCTCGCCGGAAGCGTCGACAAAGCCTCGAAGTACATCGAGGAAATGGAACGCAAATCGTCCGAGCAGCAGGAACGCATTCAGAAGACCTTGCAGGAAGCCATCGAGAAGACGCAGAAAGAAAGTGGACGCGTTCTCGAGGACTCCATGAAGAACGCCGTCGAGCGCACGCAGAAAGCGCTTGAGGACATCAATCGCTCCGCTGCCAAGGAAATCTCCAAGATGGGCGCAACGGTCCAGAACGCCAGCGAACAGGCCGGCAACCTCGGCAAGATCGCGCAGGACAATCAAAGCAAGCTCAACGAAGCAATCCGCGAGTCCATGCGCGAGATGCAGGCAGAGGCCAGCAAGTCGCTCAACGAGACGATGAAGCCCGCCATCGGCGAGATCACCAAACTCGGCGAATCCGTCCGCACGGCTTCCGAACAGGCCGGGAACGTCGGCAAGGTGGCGTCCGAGAACCAGGCCAAGCTCAGCGAAGCCATCTCCGACTCCATGCGCAAGCTGCAGGACGAGGCGGTCAAGTCGCTCAACGAAACCCTTCGCCCGGCCGTGGACGAGGTTTCAAAGATGGGCGCAACCATCACCTCAGCCACCAGCCAGATGTCAGAACTCAGCAGTTCCGCCAAGTCCAGCCAAGAGCAGATCAGCAAGGCCATCACGGAAACCGTGGGCAATCTCCAGAAGGAAACCGTCGGTGCCACCCGCGACACGCTCAAATCCGCCGGCGACAGCATCTCCACCCTCTCCACCGCCATCCAGGGAATCACCGGCCATCTCGAGACCCTGGCCAAGCAGGCGCAGGATCAACAGAGCGAGCTGAAGGACGCCATGGCCAGCGCCGTCAACGGCATGCAGGACGAGGCCAAGAAATCCATGTCCGAGACCATGGGAGCTGCCAACGACAATATCGGCAAACTTTCCGAGGGCATCGCTTCCCTCAACAAGGTTCTGGGCGAATTGGGCGGCAAACAGATCAACGTTCAGGTCGAAAAGAAGAAGGGACTGTTTGGTTGATCTCGCCTCCCCGTGATGCGAGATTCGTCATTGTTCCAAAACCAGTAGCGCCGTATGCCAGCCAAGAAGAATGCCGAAGCACCGGGACTTTCCCTGTTCCCGTTTCTTAGTATTCTCGCGTGTCTCTCCGGCGCGCTCGTCGTCATCATCGCCGCCCTGAGCGCGATGCAGGCGAGCAAGACCAAGTCTGATGCCATCAGCGACAACTCGCTGGCGGAGGACTACATGAAGATCCAAAGCGAAAGCCGGGAACTTCTGAAACTGGTTGAAACCGTCGAACAGACCAAACGCTATCGCCGCCAACTTCTCGTTCTGCAGGAGCAAAACGTTCAAATTCTGAACATCCTCAAGGGACGCGAATCGGCCAAGGTGGTGAACGCCTCCCTCCAACGTGTGGTGGAGAACCTCATCACCCAGATCGAGGAGATCAAACTCGATCAAGAGGTCGAGCAAAACAAGATCATTGAACTCAAAAAGGAAATCGAATCGCGCAAGATCGATCCTGCGAATCTCCGTCCGATCAACGTGAAACCGGCCGGCTCGGGCGTGGTCGGTACTCGTCGGCTCTATGTGCTGGAGGCTTCCGGCGGCACTCTGATCGCCCATCGCTACAAAGAGCCTGAATTGCGAATCTCTCAAGGTTCCATCGGCATCGACACCCGCTACAATGACTACCTCCGCGGGGCCGCCATGAACCGCACCAAGAATTCCGATGGCCTGATGTTGTTCCTCGTCCGTCCTGATGGTTACGGCTCTTACAACAAGGGTGCGGGCTGGGCCGAACAGACCTACAAACTCAAGACCGTCAAGGTGCCGATCCCGCAGAAAGGCCGCATCGAACTCGCTCAGTTCATGAAATACATGGTCCCGATCGAAGAACGCTTCGCTCCGGGCAAATCCAAGGCACCAGCCAAGAAAACGGCCAAGAAACCTGCACCCAAGAAGAAGTAGCCATGCCCAAGAAAAAGAAAGGCGGCGATAGCGGCATCAACATGGATGTCATGATGGATTCCATGACCAATGTGGTCGGCACCCTGCTCCTCATCCTCATCGTGGTGCAAATCCAGATCAGCTCGGCGGTCGAATCGATCGAGACCGTGCTGAAGAACATCACGGACGACGACATCAAGGCCTTGAAGGCCAAGATCGCCAAGCAGAATGAGAACATCGATGGTGTCGACGTTGCCAAGCTCAATGAAGACTATAAGAAACTCATGGGCGACGTCGACGAGGAGCAGATGCGCGTCAACATTTACGCCAACGAGGTAAAGGAAAAGACCAATGAAGGACTTCTCGACGTTCGCGAATTGATCGAGATGAAGACGGATAAACAGGAGGCCATGGAGATGGAACAACACATCTTCGATGACCTTTCCCGGGAGCGATCACGACTGGAAGCCCTCTTGGCCAAGACTCCCGAACCGGTCATCCCCACCGGCGCCGACATCATCGTTCCTGCCGGCCTGCCAATGCCGAAGAATCGCAAGGAAATCCACATCATCTGCCGCAACAATCGCCTTTATTACCTTCAGGAAGCCCAGTATCGGCAGTTGGCTGAACGCATGCTGGAGCCCCGGATGCAGACCGTAATCTACAGCAACTACATGCATCCCACGACCAAGAAGATGGTCACAATCTATGACCACATGAAGTCCTACAAACTACTACAGGGCGTCGCCAGCAACCTGAACAGTGGCAACACCAACTTCACCATCAACACTTGGCGGGATGACTATCAGACTCGCCTTCGTCTCCGCCTCGTACCCGACGCAAAAGGTGGCATTTCCTTGGAAAGCCTCGAAGAGCGCAACAATCAATTACGCAAGGATCTGATTCGCATCAAGCGCGACTCCCGTAACATCCTCTGGTTCTACGTCTACAAAGACTCGCTCGACGTGTATCTGAAAGCCCGTGACATCAGCCAGGCCCTCGGCGTCGCGCAAGGTTGGGAATACCGCCACTGGGACTTCGTTCCGGCGCTCAAGTTCCCGGTCAATCCACTCAGGAAACGCACCAACCGCGTGAGTGCCGTGCAGGGCCGCAAACGCGCCTCAGCGGTGCAGATCAAGAGAGCCTCCAAGACACTTGATTGACCGTTCCTCTCCCCTTCTCCTCGACAATCCATCCAGTCTACCGCATGAGCGAAATGTTTAGTCTCGCCGACAAGACCGCCATCGTCACCGGCGGCGGCTCTGGAATTGGCCAGGCCATCTCCCAGGTATTTGCCAAGGCCGGGGCCACGGTTGAAATCTTCGAAATGAACGAAGATGCCGCCGCTTCGACCGTTGCCGAAATTGAGGCCGCCGGCGGGAAGGCCAACGCCGTGAAGTGCGACGTCTCCAGCGAAGACGACGTCCGCGCCAAGATCGACGATGTCGCCCAACGCAATGGCGCTCTGAACATCCTCGTCAATAACGCCGGCATCGCCTCCATCGGAGACGCGATCTCCACGACCGAGGAAGAATTCGATCGGATCTACTCAGTCAACGTGAAAGGCGTCCGCAATTGCCTCCATGTCGGAATCCCCAAGCTCATCGAAGCCGGCGGCGGTGCCGTCCTGAACATGGCGTCGACCGTGTCCCTTATGGGCATCGACGACCGCTTCGCCTACTCCATGAGCAAGGGAGCTGTCCTGACCATGACCTATTCCGTCGCCCGCGATTACCTCGATGACAAGGTCCGCTGCAACTGCATCTGTCCCGCCCGCATCCACACCCCCTTTGTCGACGGCTACCTCGATAAGAACTACCCTGACAACCGCGAGGAGATGTTCGAGAAACTCTCCCAAGCCCAGCCCATCGGCCGCATGGGCAAGCCCGTCGAAGTCGCTTACGCCGCCCTCTTTCTCTGCTCCGACGAAGCCTCCTTCATCACCGGGAACGCCTACCCGGTGGACGGCGGCACCATCAACGTGCGCTGAGTTTTTTTCTCGGTGTCTCTGTGTTCTGTGTCTCCTCTGTGATTAAATGCGGGCACCAATGCCCCCGGACCAGATATCTCAATCCGCAAGAAAGCGCCTCTTTCGTGTCGCGGCCGTGATTCTCGGATTTTCAGTCCTACCGATCACCGAGGTATTCCTCCGGCTATTGGGCATCGGGACAGCACCCACATACGAGGATCCCTTCGTCGGCTTCAAGGGCATCCGCCCGCTCTTCGAATTGTCAGCCGACAAGTCGAGCTATGCCATTGCGAAGACCAAACTCAAATTCTTCTCCCCCGAGTCCTTCCCGGCGAAGAAACCGACCGACAGTTTTCGCATCTTCTCCTTTGGCGGATCTACGGTCAAGGGGCGGCCCTACTCCAAGGAGACCTCCTACTCAACCTGGCTCGGACTGAGCCTTGAAGCCGCCTCCCCGGACCGCAATTGGGAGTCCATCAACTGCGGCGGCATTTCCTACGCCAGCTACCGACTCGTGCCCATTGTTCGCGAGTGTCTGGCTTACGAACCTGATCTCTTCGTGATCTGTACCGGCCACAACGAGTTCCTCGAAGACCGCAGCTACACCCATCTCAAGCAGTTTCCCCAAGCTGTCGCTCTCTCACAGGGCTGGGCCTCAAAAAGCCATCTCTACCGCACCCTTCGATCCGCGTTCCAGCCAGCCCCGGCACCGACGAACCGCTTTGAAATGGCCGCCGATGTCGAAGCCCTTCTGGACTATCGCGGCGGCTTGGAGGTCTACGATCGCAACGATACCTGGCGCGGCAATATGGCCGCCCAGGTACTGTCCGCCAATGGCGACCGGC
>JBMYQZ010000146.1:5989-9840 GCA_049601855.1 Limisphaerales bacterium
CTTCGAACACAATCTCCTCGCCATGATTGCGCTCGCGAACGATGCCGGCATACCTGTGATCCTGATCCGGCCGCCGTCCAATCTCCGCAACAGCCCCCCGTTCAAATCGCAACACCGCGGGGACATCTCCGCCGATGAAATCATCGAATGGGAAAATGAGACCGAGGCCGCTCATGAACTCTACACCAATGATCTCAAGCTGGCCGTCAACCACCTCGAACGCGCCATTTCCCTTGATGACCGATTCGCCGCCACCCACTACGAATTGGCCAAGTGCTACGAACTCCTTGGCAATCGCTCCGCCGCTCACCGACATTTCATGCGCGCCTTGGACGAGGATATCTGCCCCCTGCGCATGATTCCCGCCCTCATCACCGCGATGAAACAGGTTGCGGAAACCACCCGCACTCCACTCATCAACGCGCACGCTTTGCTGGAAAAGGACAGCCGCCTGCACATCCTCGGCAACGACCAACTGGTGGATCACATTCACCCGTCCATCGAAGGACACCAGCGCCTGGCTCACGCGATTCAGGAACAGATGCGAGCGATGGAGTTGATTGATCCGGTTGACGACTGGATCCAGAAACGGAATGCCAGCTACAAAGAACATCGGCAGTCGTTGAGTGCAGCTTACTTTGCTGCCGCCAGGCGAGCATTGCATGGGCTCAACGAGTGGGCGGCGGGCAGAGCGGAAGGAGCGCCCGTTGATTCACGCCCCTCGCCGAACAAGAAGTGAGAAACCGTTCTCGTTGATCACTCGTGGCGCAAGGCCTCGATCGGATCCAACTCGGCCGCAGCCGAAGCCGGATACAGTCCGAAGATGATCCCGATCGCCGCAGATATGCTGAACGCGATAACCACCGAAGACAGCGTGACAATCGTCTTCATCTCGGAGAAATGCTCCACCGCCATGGGCGTCGCAATTCCGATGATGACCCCGATGACTCCCCCGCTCACCGACAGGGTCACGGTCTCCACGAGAAACTGCGTAACAATATCGCGCTTTTTAGCCCCCAAAGCGCGACGGACGCCAATCTCGCGCGTTCGCTCGGTCACGCTGGCCATCATGATATTCATGATGCCAATACCGCCCACCAACAACGAAATCGCGGCGATGGAACCGAGCACGATGTTAAAAATCCGCTTGGTCTCCTCGGCCTGGCGCAACAACTGCAAGGGCACGATCAGTTCATAGTCGTTCTGATCGTGAAACTTCTCGATGACCGTCTCAATCTGCGGCTGAGCCGGTTCGACGAGGGAGATGTCCTTCATTCGGACGGTGACCTGGTGAAGCTCGATGCGTTCCGCCTGGAAGCTACCCGCGGTCCGACGGATCAGCAGTTCACCAAAACGTTTGCGCGACGTCGACAGGGGAATGTAGATATTGTTGTCGATCGTCTCCCCATCGGATTTCGATGTCTTGGTGCGTTCCTCCACCCGGCTCGTTTCCCGAACGATGCCAACCACTTGAAAATAGATGGAACCGACCCGCACGGCTTGATCCAGCGGGTTTTGATAGGGAAACAGTTTCCCCGCCAGGCTCTCCGTGATCGCACACACATTGTCCTGGTGCACCTCATCGTTGACCGTCAGGAATCGACCAGCCGCCAACTCGAGGCTGGTCATCTCCCGATAGTATGGAAGCGTTCCAATAATCTGTGCCGGCAGGCTGTTTTGCGTAAAACGGACGTTCTGCCGAACAATCCGCATCGGCAACACCCGCTCAACCCCCTTGATCGTCTCCTTCAGTCGCTGCGAGTCGTCGTAGGTCAGTCCATACTCCAACACGAAGCCGCGCCCCGAGCTGCCCTCATTCTGGGCTTCCGGCGGTTTCACGGAACGGATGATGATATTATTGCTCCCCAGCTTCTTGATCGCTTCTTGAGCCTCGTAGGAAGCCCCTTCACCGATCGCGAGCATCGCGATCACGGAGCAGACTCCGAAGATGATGCCGAGCATTGTCAGCCCTGACCGCAGCTTGTGCAGCAGCAGGCTCTTGACGCCCAACTCAACGGTTCGGAGATAGCGCTGAAACATGGATACGCCTATCGGCCGCCAGGTCGTCCTCCGCCACTTTGACCACCCTGGCCACCGCCGGAACCACCACGCTGACTCCGGAAGTATTCACCAACCGCAGCTCGCTCGTCCTCATCAATGCTGCCGTTTCCGTTCTTGTCGAAACGCTTCATCAGTTCGGGACTCATGCCGCGACCTTTCCGTTGGCTGCCCCCCCCCTTGGAACTACCGCTTTCGCCGGTCTTGCCCTTGCCGGACCATTGGCCGCCTTTGCCCTTCGATTGCGTCTGCGGCTCCACCTTCTTCGTCGGAGGCAAGTCGCCACCTTCCTCAACCAAGGCACGGTCAAGCCCAACCTCATCGCCACTGACCGGAGGATTAAGCATCAACAAGTCGCCGGAATTCAGTCCCTCAGTCACCTGGATAAACTTCGAGTTGTACAGCCCGACTTCCACCGGCACCGGAGCATTCTCATCGCCCTTCTTTACGTAACAGACCTGCTGGTTCTTGTGCGTCGTCACACACTGCAACGGGACTTTGATGACTTCGCTCAAATTGGTAACCACAATTTCAGCACGCGCCGAGAGGCCTGGCTTCACATCGGGAAGTTGGTCGTCAACGAGGATAACCGTGGTGTAGACCTTCAAATTCGGATTCGAAAACCGACTACCTTGGTCGGGCATGAGACTGACCCGTTGGACATGACCCTTGAAGCGCTTGTCCGGCAACGAATCAAGCACGACGTACGCCCCCATCCCCGCCGTCACCTGGTTCACGTGAGATTCGTGAACCTTGATCGTCACCTTCATCTGCGAAACATCGGGCAGTTTGATCAGCTCCTGTCGCGGACGAACGGACGCACCTTCCTCAATCATGGCTTGGCTCATCGAGCGGAAACTCACAAAGGGATATACCACCATGCCGTTTTCTGGAGCATAGACCTTGGCCGCTTGAATCTGCTCCTCATACTCCGTCAGCTTCTTGCGTTGGAGGCCGGCACGATTCTCCGCACTCTTGATCTGAGCCACTTCCTGCGAAAGCTTGCTGGCTGCCTGATTCTTCACCCGATCAAGATCCGCCTTGGCCTCCGCCAAATTGGCCTCATATTGTCTAAGTAGCTTAGGGTGATCATATTTTTCCAAAAGCCGAAGGGTCTCTTCTGCGTCCTTTAGCCGCTCCTGCGAAATCAGGTAGGTATACTTGTCTCCCTCGACCTTCTTATCGGTCTCAAACCCTTCCTTCGCCAGCTTCTCGGACCAGTCGAGATTGTCCTTATCAATCGCCATTCGCTCCTTCGCCGTCAGAATCGCCGATTCAGCCGTGCGCTTGAGTTGTGGAAAATCACCATCCTTATACTTCTCAAGATCAGTCTCGGCAAATTCCACCTTGAGCTCCGCCGCCTTGATCAAACTGTCGTTTTGGCTTTCGGTAATCTTCTTGTTCTCACTCGCCTGCTTGACCGAGAAATCCGCTGTTTCCACCGCCAATTTCTGTTCGTCCAATCGATCTTCAATGTCGGACACATCCAACTCGCAGATCAGATCCCCTTTTTTCACAAACGAGCCCTCAGGCACGATGGTCACAATTTTGGTTGGATACTTGACCTCGTTACGCACGGAGATTTCATTGACGGCCTCAAGCGTTCCGCCCTCGACGATGGTCACGAGAAAGCCGCCCTTCACGACTTCATGGTACTGAGCATCCTCGGGTGCTCCCTCTTCGGTGCTGACCATGGTCTGGTAGCCGAACCAAACACCCCCCACCAGCGCAGTGGCGATACAGGTCTTGAGCAACGTGCCGGCAGCGGCGTGAAGTTTTGTATGAGACTTTGT
>JBMYQZ010000147.1:0-9755 GCA_049601855.1 Limisphaerales bacterium
GCTCTCCGTTTACGAAGGCGAAGAGGACGTCTACCAGGCGCTCAAATCTGGCGCGTCCGCGTATGTGTTGAAATCGGCCGACCGTGAGGAAGTGCTTACCGCCATCCGCGCCGTGAACAAGGGCGAGAAATACCTGCCGCCCGTGCTCGCCAGCCGCATGGCCGAACGCCTAACCCGTGCGGCGCTCACCAACCGCGAAACCGGCGTTCTCAATCTCATCGTCGAAGGCCACAGCAACAAGGAGATCGCCGCCAAACTCGGCTTGGCTGAGATCACCGTCAAGCAGCACGTCAGCAATATCTTGGAGAAACTGGATGTGCAGGACCGCACCCAGGCCGCCACGGCGGCGATCCAGCGTGGCATTGTGCATCTCGAATAAGCATGAGTTTGAAGCTTGGATTCATCGGTGTCGGCGCCATGGGGCGCAGTCATGTCGACCTCTTTCACTGCCAGTCCAACGGCCGCGCGGTGGCCGCTGCGATCTGTTCGCGCAACCCGGACAACATCGCCAAGGCGAAGGAGTTCGCCCCGGACGTCGAGGTCTTCGACAACGAGTCCGCTTTGATCGCTTCGGATTTGGATGCGGTGGTCGTGTCATCGCCAAATTCCACCCACATCAAACTCGCGGGTGAAATCATCGCGGCGGGCAAACATCTCTTTCTCGAAAAATCCTGTGGGATCACCTTGGAAGAGTGCGACGAGCTTGAGCGCATTGCCGCCGGCACGGATCGTGTCATCCTGATTGGCCATGAGTTGCGCTACTCGGCTTTCTTCCAGAAGGTGAAGACGCTCATCGATGCCGGCGAGATCGGGCGTCCGCGGATGGTCTGGACGAAGGAGTTTCGCGGACCGTTCCAGCCCAAGTCCGGCAACTGGATTCAGAACAAGACGATGTCGGGCGGGTTGATGGTCGACAAGAATTGCCACCACTTTGATGTGATGAACTGGTGGCTCGGTGCGCGGCCGAAGAAAATCATGGCGTTCGGGGGATTGGCCGTGACCAGCGTCGTGGAACCCGACGTTCAAGTGAACGACTTCTCCACGGTGAACGTTGAGTACGACAGCGGCGCCTTGGGCACCTTGCAGGTGAGCATGTTCGCCCGTGACTTTCCGCACGAGGATTTGGAGATGGGTGTGGTCGGTGAAGAAGGCGTGATCCAGACCCGCATCTCTGGAATCGAGATCCTGCAGTGGAAACGCGGCGAGGACAAAGGCGACCCCATCGTTCACAAGGTGGACGCCAAGGCCGGTGTAGGCTGGGGCGGTCACCTCGGCTTTGCGGAGATCCACGAAGCCTTCCTCGACGCCGTGCTGGAAGGAAAACCGGTGCTCACCTCGGTGCCAAACTGCATCGACGGCACCCGCACGGCCATCGCCGCTGAGATGTCGGTGGCCAACGGACAGGTCATTTCGCTCTAGAAGAGCCCGTTTCCAGTTATTTTCCTGCATTTGGAGGCATGACTGTTTGACCGCCCAATCGGGGCTAACTACACTCCGCGCCCTGTTTTTATGAAGATAGTTGTATGTGATCCGATTTCGCCGCGTGGAATAGAACTCTTTCGCGAGCAATCGGAGTTTGATGTGGTCGTGCTCGACCAGCGCCTGAGCGAGGAGGAATTGTTGCCGGTGGTGGCTGATGCCGCCGCCTTGGTGGTGCGATCTGAAACGAAGGTTACCGAGAAGGTCATTCAGGCTGCGCCGCAGTTGCGCGTCGTCGGTCGTGCTGGCGTGGGCGTGGACAACGTGAATATCGACGCGGCCACGGCCGCCGGTGTGGTGGTCATGAACACCCCGGGCGGCAATACCATCTCCACCGCGGAACTTACTTTCTCCATGTTGATGGCGCTCGCCCGCAACATTCCCCAGGCCCATGGCTCGATGAAAGAAGGCAAGTGGGCCCGGAAGGATTACAAGGGCACGGAAGTCTGCAACAAGACGCTCGGCATTCTCGGCCTCGGTCGCATTGGTGCGGAGGTTGCCCGTCGCGCGCTGGTCTTCGGCATGAAGGTCGTCGCCTATGATCCCTTCCTTTCCCACCATCGCGCCAAGGCTTTGGGCGTGCACCTGTACGAGAACCTCGACGATCTCTACGCCGTGGCCGACTTTATCACCTTCCACCTTCATCTCACCGATGAGACGCGTGGCATGGTGGATGGAGCGGCTTTCGCCAAGATGAAGAAGGGCGTTCGCATACTGAACTGCGCCCGCGGCGGCATCGTGAATGAAGACGCGTTGATCGAGGCGATCGAAAGCGGCCAATGCGCCGGAGCGGCGCTGGACGTTTACGAATCCGAACCGCTTCCCGCAGATCACAAATTGCGCGGCACGGACAAGATCATCATGACGCCGCACCTCGGCGCCAGCACGACCGAGGCGCAGGACCAGTGTGGCATCGAGGTGGCCGAACTCATCACCGATTATCTCCTCCAAAATGTCGTTCGTACGGCGATCAACATGCCGAGTCTCGACGCGGAGACTTATCTGGCCGTGCGCCCGTATCTTACGCTCGGTGAGAAACTGGGGCGCCTGCTCGGACAGCTCGCCCCGAATCGCAATGAACGTGTGGTGATCTCGTTCGGTGGCAAGGCCGCCGACATCCCGCACGATCCGGTCATTCGCTACGTCCTCAAGAGCTTCCTCGAACACGCCGGCGGCAAGGATGCCAACCAGGTCAACGTGCTCGCCCTCGCCGAATCTCTCGGTCTGGAAGTCGATTCGGTCGTCTCCAGCGAAGACACGGATTACGCCGAGTGGATCCACGTGGCCGTCCATTCCGATGACGGCAAGGTATCGGCGGGTGGTACCGTTATCGGCAAGAATCACCAGCCCCGCATCGTGCGCCTCAACGGCATGCCCGTGGAGATTGAACCCGCAGGCGTGGTCTTCTTACTAACGAACAAAGACCGCGCCGGGATCGTCGGAGAGATCGGCACTTTGATGGGTAAACACGAACTGAACATCGCCAACATGACCCTCGCCCGCGATTGCGCGGGCGGCGAGGCGCTGACGGTCTTGCACCTTGATAGTGTCCCCTCAGATGACGCCATCGCCGAGGTTACGCAAACCACCGGTATTACCAGCGCCAAGGTCGTCAACCTTTGACCCAACATGAATCGACTCGTTCTTTCTGCTCTCCTGCTCGGCGCGCTCGGCGTCCAAGCCCAGAACAAACCGCTCTCGATGGATGAGCTGTTCCCGCCCAAAATCGTGGTGCAGGGTACGGGCTTCACTATCACCGAGAAGGATATCGCGAAGGAACTGACCGCCTACAAGGCCGCCGCCGCCGCGGATGGTCGTCCGATCGATGACACGTCGCAGGAATTGCTGAAGCAGCGGATCACCGATCGCATGGTGTTTGTCAAGACCATGCTGCTAAAGGCCACGGCCCAAGACCGTGCCAATGCTGTCGATCGAGCGGATGAACTGTTGAAGAAAACCCGTCAGGGTTACCCCTCCGATGATGCCTTTCGTCGCTACCTGACCGCTCGCGGAATCTCCTTCGCAGAGTTCAAACAGAAGTGGACGGATCAGGCCATTGTTGAGCATGTACTCAAGCGTGAAGTGTACGAATTGATCCCCGTGTCGGAGGCTGAAATGAAGCGCTACTATCTCGACAATATCGGGCGTTTCCGAACCCGCGATGCGGTCAAGATCTCTCACATCCTCGCTCGCTCTTTCGATCCCCAGACCAACAAGCCACTCGACGCCCGGCAGAAAGCGGCGGCGCTGGGGCGTCTCCGGGGACTGTTGGCGCGGGTGAAGGCCGGCGAGGACATCCAGAAACTCGCTCGCGAACATTCCGAGGATCCCGGTTCCAAGGATCGCGGCGGGGTCTATGTGTTTGGTCGCAACCAGTACTCGGTCAAGTTTGAGACCGCCGCCTTTGGTCTTGCGATCGGCCAGGTGAGCGACGTGGTTGAAACCGATTACGGCTATCACATCATCAAGTTGCTCGATCGCCAACAGGCGTCGACGCTCCCTTACGAGAAGGTGACCAAGCAGCTTCAGTTCATGATCAAGCGTGACAAGGGCGATCAGAAGATGCCCGATTACGTTCGCGCCATGCACATTCGTTACCGGGTCAACTATCTCGACAAGAGCTACCAATTGCCGGAATCCGAGAGGCGCTCTCCGCCGCGCTCCCCGGGCCAATGAAGGCAGCGCGCAGGCCCACGGTCGCGGTGGTCGGTTCGCTGAATATCGACCTGGTTGCGACTGTGAGACGGCTTCCCCGTCCGGGTGAAACCGTAGCGGCTGGCGGCATTGCCAAACTCTTCGGAGGCAAGGGTGCCAACCAGGCCGTCGCGGCCGCCCGACAGGATGTGAGTGTTTCCTTTATCGGCTGCGTCGGTGGCGATGCCGATGGTCGCGCTTATCGACAACGAATGCGTGCCGAGGGAATTGAGATCGGCGGGATCGCCACGAATCGCGAAGCGTTCACCGGCACGGCCATCATCGGCGTGGATGACCGCGCTGAGAATCTCATCATGGTCGCTTCCGAGGCGAACGGTTGCGTCACGCCCGAGATGATCCGCAGGCATCGTCGGAAGATCGAAAACGCTTCGGTACTACTGCTACAATTTGAGGTTCCCTCCGCGGCCATGCTTGCCGCGATCCGCATTGCCAATGCCGCCAAGGTGCCGACCATCCTGAATCCGTCCCCCTTCCGCGAAGATTTTCCATGGGGTGAGGTAAACCTGGATATGGTCATCGTCAACGAGGGCGAAGCCGCCTCGCTCGTCGGCCTGAAGGCGGGGACGATCCGCCGGCAGGCGCGGCGTTGGCAAGCAGCCATGCGCGCAAAGAACATCGGTCGGCTCATCGTGACGCGGGGGAAACAGAGCACACTGACCCGTGATGTTGCGGGAGACTTTGGAGAGATCGAAACCCATCTGGTTCAGCCGGTGGATACGGTTGGTGCTGGTGACGCCTTTGCCGGCTCTTTCGCCGCGTCGCTTGCCCGCGGGGTGGCAATGGATGAAGCGATCCGTCGGGCGAATTGCGCCGGGGCTCTCGCGACCTTGAAGCCCGGTGCCCAAGAGTCCATCCCAACGCTGCGGGCCATCCGCCGATTTCAACGCGCGAACGCATGATCCAGACCTACGACATTGGCGCCACGTATTGCGAAAACTACGATTGCGGTCCGAACTTTGATGGCGTGTCGCGGATCCGGGTTCCGGATACGCCGATGAAAGAATTCCTGGGACTGCCCGTGCGGAGTCGGATCGGAATCGCTGCCGGGCTATTGCTCAACAGCAAGTGGATCGTCGGCTACGCGGAACGCGGATTCGATATCCTGACTTACAAGACGGTCCGCTCCGGGTATCGCCCCTGCTACGATCCACCCAACTGGGTGTTTGTGGATGACGAAGGTCGTGATGCGGGACCGGTCTACGCTGTTGATACTCCAGAAGCGGATCCCACGAAGGTCAGCTCCGCGGTTTGCTTCGGCATGCCGTCCATGGCGCCTGAGGATTGGCGGTCTGATGTCGCCACCGCCAAATCTTCATTGCTCGAGGGGCAAATTCTTGTCGTGTCCGTCGTCGCCACTCCGGAGGCCGGAGCCAGCCGCGAAGCCGTCGCGGAAGACTTCGCGCAATGCGCCGAGTGGGCTTTGGAAGCCGGGGCGGACGTCATCGAGGCGAACTTCTCCTGTCCCAATGTATGCACGCCGGAAGGCACGATTTATCAGGACGCGAAACTCAGCCGTTTTATCGCCGGTCAGATCCGGTCCCGCATTGGCGCCGCAAGGCTCTTGCTGAAGGTGGGATACTTTCCTGGGAAGAAGACTCTGGAGTCATTCATGATCGAGCTGAACAACGTTGTCGACGGCATTACCCTGGTCAATGGTGTCAGCCGCCCGGTTCTCCATCGCGATGGCCGTCCGGTCTTTGGCGAGGACTATGTGCAGGCTGGAGTTCTCGGCCGTTCCATTCACCAACCCAGTATTGCCAACGTAAGACAAGCGGCGGCGATTCGCGATCAGCATGAACTTGAACTGGCGATCCTGGCTGTGGGTGGTGTCTCGCGAGTGGAGGACATGCAGGACTTTTATCAGTCCGGTGCTGACGCGGTGATGTTGGGTTCCTCTCCGATGTACCTTCCGCAATTGGCCGCGGAGGCAAAGCGCTTGCACCCGGACTGGTGATCCTCAGAGCGCGCGATACACGTTCACGCGAGCCGGGGGGACGTTGAGCCAGACGATGGAGGATTCCACCAACTCAAAGTCATTCAGCTGGGGGTCCGGACGCCGGCGCAGGTCGTAGGTGAATTGAATCAGACGACCGTCTTCGGGAAGCAGTTCCTTCACCTCTCCCGCGATGCCTCTGACCACGTCTTTCGGCAGTGACTTGAGCGGGAGACTGGAAACCACGTGCCGGACACGACGCCCTTTCAGGTCGCTGTCTGATTCCAGCAGGTCGCGCAGCTTGGACGCATCGCCAAGCATGACCTTGGCTTCGGGAAATCGCTTCTGCGTCCACTCCACCATCTCGGGGCTGCAATCCACCGCCACGAGTTGTTCGTGAGTCAGGCCATTATCCAAGAGGGATTTCGTAATCGAGCCCGTGCCGACTCCCAGCTCGATAATCAGATCCTGTTTATCGTGCTTCTTGGGAACACGGCTCGCCATGCGCTTGCCGAGAAATGGGCTGCTCGGAATGAGCGATCCTGTGGTCCGTTGGTTGGTCAAGAACGCGCCGCCGAACAAGGCGTAGGAGATCAGGGTCTTGAGTGGCATGAGTGATGAATAGAGGCTGAAAACCGGAGCCGCAGACTAAATCGTCTTCACCTCCGTTCGTCAAGCCCGCGCTCATTGCGGAATAAGGCTGCGAATTGGGTCTTTTTTGGCATGGTTCCGCCGATGAAATTGCTCCGACAACTGGTTCTGCTGGGCTTGTGTGCGTTGGCCGTTGGCGTCGATGCTCGACCGAACATCATCGTGATCTACACCGATGATCATGGTTGGCCGGATATCGGGGCAGCCGGGATCAATGATGATCTGCGTACGCCACATTTGGACAAGCTGGCAGCGGCCGGCGTCTATGCGGAAAGCGGATACAGCACCGCGCCCCAATGTGTGCCTTCACGGGCCGGATTGTTGATTGGCAAATTCCAGAGTCGTTTTGGCGTGGAATCCAACGGCGACTCCCTCGCTGGCTTCAATGCCGAACTGACCATCGCCGAGCGGTTGAAGAAGGCGGGCTACGCCACCGGCCAGATTGGCAAATGGCATCTCGGTCCGACACCGGAGATTACGCAGCATGGATTTGATGACGTGTATGCCAAGAACGCCAATCGACCTTGCGCGGCGAATTTCACCCTCGATGGCAAGACGATCAAGATGCAGCAGGTGAACGACAAGCTCTACCATCTTGATGCGTGCAGTCAGGCGGCGAAGGCGTTCATTGAAAGGCATCGCCAGAAACCGTTCTTTCTCTACCTCGCGTATCGAGCGCCGCACGTGCCATTGGATGCACCCGAGAAATATCTGTCCCGCTTTCCGGCGAAGATGCCCAAGCGTCGGCGCCAGGCCCTGGCGATGATTTCTGCGATGGACGATGGCGTCGGTCTGATCCGCCGGACGCTCAAACAACATGGCTTGGAAAAGAAAACGCTCATCTTCTACATCGGCGACAACGGCGCCCCATTGAAGATCCACAAACTCGACGCACCGGGCGGCGGACCGGGTTGGGATGGTTCCTTGAACAAACCGATGAACGGCGAAAAGGGAATGCTTTCCGAAGGCGGAATTCGAGTGCCGTTCCTCGCCGCGTGGCCGGGTACGATCCCGGCCGGGCAGGTTTACCGACATCCGATCGTGGCGTTGGATGTGGCTGCGACTTCAGTGGCTTTGGCTGGATTGCCTGAAGACAAGTCACTCGATGGCGTGAACCTTGTCCCTTTTCTCTCCGGCAAGGTGAAAGGCGCTCCGCACGACACCCTTCAATGGCGGTGGATCGCCCAGGCTGCGATTCGCGAAGGCAAATGGAAATTCCTCAAGGGCGGTAAACGCGAATACCTCTTCGACCTCGAGAACGACCGGGAGGAGTTGACGAACCTGCTTGTTTCCGAGCCGAAGGTTGCCGCCCGGCTGCGTTCGAAGCTCTTCGCATGGTCTGGTGAACTAAAACCTGCCGGTCTTGAGGCGAAGGGCATGTCCGAGGTCTGGGAGAATTACTACGATTTTTATCTAGATGGCAAACCAGCGCCGCCTTTGCGGGAGAAGTTTCGGCCCGACAATTCCGGTGATAAGCAGGGCTGGATCGCCCGCAATGCCAAGCTGGAGGTGCGCAACAAGGCGCTGCAGGTGTTGCCCCAAAGCAAGCGCCCGCCCTTCCTGGTGCTGTCCAAGCTCAAGCACAAGGGTGCGTTCAAGGCCAAGGTGCAGCTGTCGAACGAGAAACCGGGCCGGCTTGGAATCTCGTGGCGACTCGAAGGGCAGAAGGATTTTGCCGACGATCAGGTCGCAACCGTCGAGATCCCCGTTGTGCCGGATTTCCATGAACACGAGATCGATGTCCCCGCGAAGGGGACGGTGATCCACGTCCGACTCTTGCTACCCGCCGGTCGAACCTCGATCCGAACAATTGAATTCTCCTCCCAAAGTCGTGCCCAGAACTCCTGGAAATTCTCCAAGTAATCTAATGAAACATCTCCTTCTTTTGCTGCTGTCCGTTCCCGCGTTTGCTGCTCCCATCGAGTGGAGCGTCGTGCAGGACCGCAATATCGCGTGGAAACTCACTTTGCCAGAAACCGGCCAGAGCACGCCGGTCATTTCCGATGGTCGCGTCTTCTTTACGACGCTCAAACCGGTCCAGGCTGACTCTACTCTCGGCAAGGACATCATCGCGTGGTGCTGCGATGCCGGCACCGGCAAGGTGCTGTGGAAACGCGAGATCAACGGCAAGCATCCGCTCCGGCTCTCCGGTTGCTTCAGCGACAGCAGCTCTCCGCCCGCGGTCAGTGATGGCAGACGGGTCGTGTTCGTCAACGCCTCGGGCGGCGTGGAGTGTTTTGACCTTCAAGGCAATCGCTTGTGGCGACGCGACACGCTCAGCGTCGGTCGTACCCTGCCATTTATCCACGCCGGACACGTTGTCTTTACGCGGCAGATCTATCCGCCGGAGCCGAACGGCAACTTCCCACACAAGTACGCTGACTCACCGCGCGAGATGTGGACGCAGCTCCACGCGGTCAATTTGCAGACCGGACACGATGTCTGGACGAGTAAATGCGGCGTGAACATGGGCAATGCCGTCCAGCCCCAGAAACTCAATGATGGAACGCCCGTGGTCGTGCTTGGTCGCGGTGGTGGTCACGGTCCCCCTGAAAAGCCCGACGGCATCTCGCTGATCAATCTGTCCGACGGCAGCACGCGCTGGACGCTCCCGTTGGAGAAGTTCATGAGCACGATGAGCTATCGCATCCGGGATAACGAAGTTCACCTCTTCCACGATGACGAACACCTGTCGGTCAACGCCCTCACCGGCAAGATCATCCGCCGCGCATCCATTCTCGAGAACGTCGCGGTGCGCCATTGGAATGGTGGCAAACGAAAGACGAGCACCGAAACCGTTCCCAACGAAAAGAGAACGCGGGAGATCACGCAGACCTCCAATCTGCTCGTCGGCAAGTGGCACTACTTCCGTTCCTACACCCGCCCATGGCTGGGGCGGGTCGACGTGACCAGCGGCAAGGTCGAATACCTTGAACTTCCGCTACAATTGTCTCGCTCGCAGAACGGCGAGGAACGC